>NZ_JAYKZZ010000079.1:0-301 GCF_035818675.1 Parapedobacter flavus | reverse complement strand
TAACACGTGCAGTCCATGTCGACCGTTAAAGGGGTTTCAAAAATTGCGCGGGCTTTATTGCTGCCTATCCATAAACTCGCATTTATCAGTGTATTTCTGTTATCAATCAGATGAACAACATAGCGTTCGCCCTCCGCAAACCGGATGCGGTCCACTTTCACTTTTTTTAAATCGCTCTTATCCAGACAATATGTCGGGAAATGCCCCCGAATGACCATGCCGATATCTGATCTGGCGGCGTTGTGCGGCATCCGACTATACCAATGGACGATGACCTGCTCGGCAGGTAGTTCACGATATT
>NZ_JAYKZZ010000078.1:0-325 GCF_035818675.1 Parapedobacter flavus | reverse complement strand
TACCGTTCCGCGCTGCGGGTAGGCCGTGGTTCGGAATCCCGAGCTGAGCAGCACGGTGAGGTTGCCCGCAGCGGTGGTGGTTACGTGGAAGGCCAGCTGCTTGAGCAGGTCGGCCAGCGCGAGGCGCGCGTCGTTCTTGGCCGACGTTTCTTCCGGCCCACTGCGTTTGCGCGCGATGGCCAACTTGGCTTCGAAGTCATCGCGTGCCGTGGTCACCACCGCCAGATCGGGTGTGGGTGTAGGGAAATTAACATTGCTTTCCATTGCGAGCAACACGGTGTTGGTATGGACCAGCAGTTCATCATCGGGGACTTTTGAAAAGCCT
>NZ_JAYKZZ010000077.1:0-336 GCF_035818675.1 Parapedobacter flavus | reverse complement strand
TCGACCGTTAAAGGGGTTTCAAAAATTTCGCGGGCTTTATTGCTGCTAACGTCTACCCGATTATACCTGCCGTCAATAAGATGGACAACATAACGATCACCTTCAGCAAAACGGATACGGCCCACTTTCACTCTTTTTAAATCGCTCTCATCCAGGTAGTATGTCGAGAAATGAGCCGGAATGATCATGCCGGTATCAGATTCAGAAGTGGTGGGAGGCATTGGACTATACCAATGGACGATGACCTGCTCGGCCGGTAGATCATTATATCCGTTGAGGATTTCTGCAAGTGAGCGGCGTCCCGCAAAAAAGTCTTCATCTGTATCCACGTGTATG
>NZ_JAYKZZ010000076.1:0-370 GCF_035818675.1 Parapedobacter flavus | reverse complement strand
GTCGTACCGACAGTAATCCGGTAACCCGTAGCATCATCAACAGCTGTCCAGGTAATCTCCGCATCAAGTTCCACATCCGTGGCACCATCTACCGGACCGGTAATCGTGGTGCAACCGGGAGGCACTACCAGCGTCTCCGTCGTGAAGCTGATCCCGGAACAGTCCGAAGCTTCACCTGCGGAGTTATAAGGTACCACCGTGACGTAGTAGGCGGTGTTTTCAGCAAAGCCATCCGGCAAATTAAAAACTATGCCGCTGACTTCCGCGCCATCAACTATCTCCGTACCGCCGGGCGTCGTACCGATAGTAATCTGGTAACCCGTAACATCATCAACAGCTTCCCACCTAATCTCCGCATCAAGCGGCACAT
>NZ_JAYKZZ010000075.1:0-412 GCF_035818675.1 Parapedobacter flavus | reverse complement strand
ATCCAATGGTGGGTATTCGCCGCAGCCGGGCTGGCGGCAGTAGTGATTGCGCTGGCCACGGTAAGCTGGCAGGCCATACGGGCAGCGGCGGCCAATCCGGTGGATAGTTTGAGGGATGAATAACTGCACCATTGCACATTCTTGACAACTTGACAAGAAAATATTATCTTTGTCTATATGAAAACGATGACAGTTGGTGAATTCAAGACACGCTTTGCTGAGGTACTTGAGCAAGTTAAGTCCGGGGTCGGATTTGCAGTTACTTACGGCCGTAAGAAAGAAGTTGTTGGCTATTTCCTTCCGGAATCACATGTCGCCAAACCTACACGTAAACTTGGCTTATTGGAGGGGAAAGCAAAAGTCCGCTTTAAGACCGATTTTAAAATGACCGAAGAAGACTTGTTGGGATGAA
>NZ_JAYKZZ010000074.1:0-429 GCF_035818675.1 Parapedobacter flavus | reverse complement strand
TGCTTTAATCCCACAGACTGGTATTTGCCGATGTTTTTGTCTTTGCTCAATAGCGTTAAATTGTGGAGGATGGCCTGCCAGATAAGCATCCGATCGAAAGGGTCGCGGTGCCAATCGGCTTTTAACAGGTGGTAACCTGCGGCTTCAGGTGGTAGGAGTGGAAGAACATCGAAGCCACTTTCTTGCGCCAGAGCGGGAAGCTCTTCGGGAGAGACCCCTGTTAAGTCGAGTTTACCCAACCGGTACTTCAATGAAAGTTCCCAAAAGCTCACGGAACTAACGAATACCGTATTGGTGGCATCTTCCAACAAGATGGATACCTTGGCCGATAGCTTTTTGCGATCCAATAATGCCCAAAGAAATGTATGCGAATCCAAGAGATACTTCATCCCAACAAGTCTTCTTCGGTCATTTTAAAATCGGTCTTAA
>NZ_JAYKZZ010000073.1:0-513 GCF_035818675.1 Parapedobacter flavus | reverse complement strand
GTGTACCCTTGCCTCGCTCGATTTCCTTACTGGCCACCGAAAAGTAACCCTCATCCAGTTCTATCATCCCTTCCAGTGTATACCTTGCATCCCGGTTGCCCATCGCCCTGCGGAGTTTGTGTACCATCGCCCATACCGGTTCGTAACGCTTCAATCCTAATTGCTTCTGGAGTTCGTTGGTGGAGAATCCCTTTTTTGTGCAACTCATCAGGAACATCGTTTTGTACCACACCAGAAACGGCAGCTTGGAGCTCTCCATGATCGTACCGCTGCGCAACGAGGTGCGGAAACGGCAACCTTTGCATTCATAACTCCATTTACCCTGTAACCAATAATGGGAAGTGCCCCCGCATCGCTTGCAGACAACCCCTTCCTTATCACGCTGCTCCTTGAAATGCAAACGACAATCTTCCTCCGAACCGAAATGAGCCGTAAAACTGAATATGTTCATAATCCCTGCTTTTTGAGCGCTAATATACTAAAAATATTAGGTGTGTTTGCGGAGAATCAGAT
>NZ_JAYKZZ010000072.1:0-517 GCF_035818675.1 Parapedobacter flavus | reverse complement strand
TTCTGATTATCCGTTTATGCACCTGTTATATTCGCAATTACTAGTCTGTCAAAGAGTTTGTCTCCAAAATACCGTCTGTTTAATTTGTAAATAAACTCGTTGAGATACAACTGTAAGTATTTCCTTTTGATTTTATGGTAGTTGCCCAGCAATGTCCGTTTTGCATTACTGATTGCGATATGCACCCATTTGAGTGTTTCCTTGGTGGTTTTGGCGTCTGATTTCTCGGTGACGTGCAATTCCACCAGATCGGAGATGTCAACGTAAGAAGTGCTTTTGTCCGAAAATACGATGGCATCATCCTCCATGCAGTCCCTGACCACGCCGTTGATTCCTTCACTTTGATGGCTATCCAGTACCCTGGCCTTGAAATAACGCACATGCTTCTCCTTTTTGCCCGTTTCGATATCTTCCAACGGGGTGCTTTCGGCCATCACCGCAACGTTCTGCTTTCCCTCGGCTCCCCGGCCACGTGTACCCTTGCCTCGCTCGATTTCCTTACTGGCCACCGAAAAGT
>NZ_JAYKZZ010000071.1:0-527 GCF_035818675.1 Parapedobacter flavus | reverse complement strand
TGCCTTATCGTAGTCCCTCGATGCCGTAAAGAAATACGTGGAAGCCTTGCCGTCGTCCATGGCCGTGGCATCGTAGCCCCTGCAAGCCTTGTCGAAGTCCGTCGATGCGGCCAGTCCGTACGGGGGCGCGGCACCGTAGCCCCTCGAAGCGTCGTCGTCGTACGTCGCGGCGGCATCGTAGTATGAGGGTGCGACGTCGTAGTATGGGGGTGCGACGTCGTCGTCCGTGGGTGTCGCTTCGTAGTCCGGGGAAGTCGACTTGTTGTACGACGGAACTCGGGTCTATCAGCATGGTTAGCAGGCACCACCACCCATGTTGGCGCGATTTGGCGTAAAATCCCGCCAATTTCCGCCAATTTCCGCCAACGTTCGTTCCTGCCTTCGAGGCCATACTAATTTGCTCATATAGACCGGGATGGTCCCGGTTGTTATGGTCTCATTTAACTAGTTAAAGTTATGAACTTTAAACACGAAGCCCGGGGAGGCTTTTCAAAAGTCCCCGATGATGAACTGCTGGTCCATACCAA
>NZ_JAYKZZ010000070.1:0-553 GCF_035818675.1 Parapedobacter flavus | reverse complement strand
GTAGGTGCCGGGGACTATATTTTCAAACAATGGCTCCGCTTGGTAATCCGCGCCATTGATCGAATATTCGAAACCAGCGCCCAAGGGTTCGGTGATGGTTATCGTTCCTGCCCTTACTACACAATCAGGATGGGTCACAACCACCACAGGCCGGTCCACAAACTCTACCGTAACCGGTGCAATGGTGCTGCAACCCGTCACCGGATCAGTCGCACGGATGTAGTAAACACCGGATAGGGCAACAGTAGCCGGGTTTTCCACCAGGCTGGTACCCGCAGCATCCGTGTAATAGCTATACGTCAATCCGGCATCGCTGCCCACCGTAATGGCCGCAGCCGTCAGATCGATGGTTACGCCAGCGCAGGCTACCGCCGGATCCGTAATGATGATCGTTGGTAATGCATGGATGGTGAGCGTTACCGCCGTACGTGTCTCGCTCACGCAGTCGCCGTTGCTGGCTTCCGCGTAGTAGGTAACGGTTCCAACCGTATTCAGGGTAGGATCGGTCACCACCTGTCCGCCGGTCGCCGCATCGTACCACAACACGGTCGTG
>NZ_JAYKZZ010000069.1:0-699 GCF_035818675.1 Parapedobacter flavus | reverse complement strand
GCTAATATACTAAAAATATTAGGTGTGTTTGCGGAGAATCAGATAGATTTTTCAAAACACTCAAGTCCATACTCGCATTATGAAAAATTAATAAATTAGATGAAAGATATTTAGAAAGTTCGTCTTCCCATAATTCTTGAAAATTAAGGGAAAATTCTACATCTTCATATGAAATTCCGTGTATTGAAGTATGAGTTTTTAAAAACTTTTCTGATTTTGGTGGATTTATATAGTGTTTTGTCGAATAAACTATTGTGTCATTTTTCACGAAGCATAATCCGATTGCACAAGCACTTAATCTACTGTTATTTGCTGTCTCAAAGTCAATAGCAATAAAATCAAATTTATTTTCAAAGTACTCAGGGAATGTATGAGGATTTTTAAATTGATTGAATTTCAATTTTTGCAAAATCGCTTGTTCGTATTGAGGTTTTACTTTATAACCAACTTGTTTTGCTTTTTTTAGCCAAGGTTCAAGAATATAGTTTGGTGTATTTTCGATAAAATTATAGAATAGAAATTCATTGTTTGTTTCAGGATTTATTCCCGAAACTTCCATTTCAATTTGATTTTTTGGTTTAGGTTTAAAAAAGTTAAACATAGTTCATTTTGTATAATTCAGACGAGTTTTGGTGTAATATGGCATATAACGTTTGGCAAATTGGCGATGGAGCCGACTTTTAGCACAAATGTTGAATA
>NZ_JAYKZZ010000068.1:0-754 GCF_035818675.1 Parapedobacter flavus | reverse complement strand
TAGAGATGAAAGTGGTGAAATCCAGTCGTTGGATAGCCTCGAATACCGTCCTAGATAAGAAAGCGAAGTAGATCGATTCCCCGGGTTTTGTCAGGTACTGTCCAGTACACCTACAGCATTCTCCCCATTTCATCTACTTCAATAGCCAAGCTCAATGGCTTGAAAACACTCGCTTTTACCCGATCGGACCACACATAAACTTTGATACGGGCCTTCCACCCCTTGTATTATAGCTCAAACGCCTTTTTAAGTATTCCATACTTAAAGACCTGCGGCGTTTGGACGATATGTATGTCGGATCGACTATACGTGCGGTCGAGTGCCACGGAACGATCGTCCTTATATAAACGTATAGGATTAACGGTGGAGACTGCAGGCACGACCGCACCGTATTCCCCAGCTTTCGCATATGCATTTATAATCACGTCCTCAGCAACGAATGGGCGAACGCCGTCGTGGACTGCCACCAGTACGTCACCACCTTCTGGAATGATGGCAAATGCATTTTTTGCGGAATGGAACCGTTCCTTACCGCCCAAAACAACGGTATGCGGCACATCGAAATCGTGCCGTTCCACGAGTTCGCGCCAAATTTCAGCGTACCCCCGATGAAGCACTAGGATAATCTCTATATTTAAGGGACAACGGTAGAATACATTCAAAGTATGCATCAGAACCGGCTTACCTGCCACCTCACTAAACTGTTTGGGTAGAGGCTTTCCTCAAATCGATTGCCCATGCCACCCGCAAGGAT
>NZ_JAYKZZ010000067.1:0-920 GCF_035818675.1 Parapedobacter flavus | reverse complement strand
AGTTAACGAATTCTTGCGGTTTCTTTCAGCGCCGCCAATACCGCCAGCCCGTCGCGCAAGGGGCGCGGCTCGTGTGTGCGGATGAAGTCAGCTCCACCTGCGGCGGCGGCAAGCTCTGCAGCGAGTGTCGCGGCCCCGACATCCCCCGGACCACGGCCTGTGAGCGCGCGCAGAAAGGATTTGCGCGAAACAGACAGAAGCACCGGCAAATCGAAGCGCAGCCGCAATTCATCGAACCGCGCCAGCACCGAGAGCGAGGTTTCGGGAGCAGCCCCCAGAAAAAACCCCATGCCGGGATCAAGGACAAGGCGGTTGCGTTTGATACCGGCACCCGTCAGCGCCGCGATGCGCGCGTCAAAGAACGCCGCAATGTGATCCATGATGTCGCCAGCGGGTGCCTCGCGCCGATCTGCCTGCCCGTCTTGCACCGAATGCATAACGACGAGTTTGGCAGATGATTTCGCCAATTGCGGATAGAACGCAGCGTCTGGAAAACCGCGAATATCATTGAGATAGGCCACACCACGCGACAAGGCATAGGCTTGCGTCGCGGGTTGATAACTGTCGAGCGAGACGGGAATGCCATCTGCCTTGAGCGCGTCCAGCACCGGCGCGATACGCGCGATTTCTGTGTCGGACGAAACAGGCGCGGCGTCGGGATTGCTGGATGCCGGACCGAGGTCGATCACATCTGCCCCCTCGGCCATCAGCTTACGCGCCTGCGCAATGGCTGCGTCTGGCGCCAGATACCGGCCTCCATCGGAGAAACTGTCCGAGGTTATGTTGACGATGCCGAAAATGATGAGCGATTTATTCATGGGGGCTTCTATAATAATACCTAAAATCCGCAGGTAGTTAATTAGGATGTTTAAAGATTCTGATTATCCGTTTATGCACCTGTTATATTCGCAATTACTAGT
>NZ_JAYKZZ010000066.1:0-1317 GCF_035818675.1 Parapedobacter flavus | reverse complement strand
TGGCAAATTGGCGATGGAGCCGACTTTTAGCACAAATGTTGAATAGAATTACTAATCTTCAACATTGCACAAAAGTTCAATAGAAGTACTTCACCGGCTCTATTGCCAATTTGTTTGTTATGTGCCGTTTTATTCCATTTTATACATTTAACAATTGCTGAAACGTAAAGTCGGGTTTAAACATTTCAATTTCGTTTTGAGTTGATTCTTCTTGTGCTTCTTTGCCATAGATAAACATTTGCTGTTCATAATTTTTAACAGCCTCTTCAATGCTATTAAATTTTCCATCGGCTAGATTATCAGACAATATCAAGGCATCCACCAACCCACTATTTACTCCCTGCCCTGCAAAAGGCGGCATCAAATGTGCGGCATCCCCAATCATTGTTATGGGTAATGGGCGCTTGCTTTTCCAAGGCTTTTCTAAAGGAAATATCCGTGTAGCCAATCCTACAAATGACAACGTCGTATGAATCAATTCTTTGTAGCGTTCGTCCCAATCGGAAAATTCTTTCAGAAGAAAATCAACGACACTATTTCTGTTTTGAAAATCTACCTGCGTTTGGTTTTTCCATTCATCAGGTGTTTTAAAACTTATTCCAAAATGCAATGCACCATTATTATTGGGGTTAGCAAATAATAAATTACCTTGGTGAGATGCCATTAGCCGGTTTCCATTGCATAGCTGAAAAAATCCAGGACAGTTTATCTCTGGTTGATGAATATCGGCTTGTATATTGAAAGTACCTGTTTCTTCAACTTCCGTGTCGGTAACAAATTTTCTTACCTTGGACATCCCGCCATTGGCAAGAATAACCAAATCTGCTGTTTCACTCGGTTTATTCTCAAAAGTTAGTGTCCACTTCTTCTTACCAGGTTCAAGCATAACAAGTTTTCTATCCCAAATAACCGTGTCGTTTTCTAAACTATTCAACAAGATAGCCCTTAAGTCATTTCTGTTTATTTCAGGATTGTCAAATCGATTTTCGGGCTTTACATTTTTTGTGGATAAAATATTGCCTTTTTTATCAGCAATATTTACACCCATTGGTAAGGCTAAGTCATAATAAGTTTGTAACAATCCCGCTTTTTTCATTGCTTCCTGACCTGAACCTTTGTGTAGGTCAAGGGTTCCACCAAAAATTCTTGCCTCTCGGTCGTTGTCTCTTTCGTAAACTGAAACGTCTATGCCGTTTTGCTGTAATAATTTTGCCATAGTCAGTCCAACGGGTCCACCACCAATTATTGCAACGTTCTTATCACTAAGTAAATTCATTTGTTTGTCTGTATCTATTCGCATTGTCATTCAAAAATGGC
>NZ_JAYKZZ010000065.1:0-1335 GCF_035818675.1 Parapedobacter flavus | reverse complement strand
TATAATTCCCCCCGAAAACAGGACAGCAGTTTAAGTTAGATTTTTAGATTAAATTTGTTGTATTATGAGTAGGCGAAAGTTCACATCAGCTTTCAAGACGAAGGTAGTATTGGAAGCTTTATCGGAGCGTTTGACGATCCAGGAGCTGGGTCAGAAGCACGGGATTCACCCCACGCAGATCACGACGTGGAAGTCTCAATTTTTGAAGCAGGCCCCTGCGGTCTTTGATCGTCCTGTCAAGGATGCTAAGAGCGAAGCCCAGGAGCGTGAGGAGCAATACCTGAAGACCATCGGTCAACAGAAGATGGAGATTGATTTTTTAAAGAAAGCCTTGTCATGAAAGAGACACCAGCACAACGGAAGGCGCACGTTGGCAAGGCAGACGGGCTGAGTATAGCCCGCCAGTGCGAATTGGTATCGGTATCCCGGAGCAGTTTTTACTATCAACCTGTTGGGGAAAGCTCGCTGAACCTGGAACTGATGCGGTTGATCGATGAGGAATACCTGCAGCACCCCTGGCTGGGCGTTCCCCGGATGACCACCTGGTTGCGCAAGGACAAGGGCTACAGGGTCAATCCCAAGCGCATCGAGCGGTTGTACGGGATCATGGGCCTGTCGGCAATGGGTCCGAAGCCGAACACCTCCAAGCGGGGCAGAGGCAAGGGGCACCGGATATACAAATATTTGTTACGGGGCCTGGATATCACCCGTGTGAATCAGGTATGGGCCACGGACATCACTTACATCCCCGTACGGGGCGGTTACCTATATCTGTGTGCCATCATCGATGTATACAGCCGCTATGTTGTGGGCTGGTCGCTGTCCAACACGATGACCTCCGGTTGGTGCCGGGATACGCTGGAGGCGGCGATCGAGCAACACGGTGCCCCTGAAATACTCAATACCGACCAGGGAAGTCAGTTCACCGCCCATGAATTCTGCAACTGGGTGACCGGAAACGGCATCCGGTTAAGCATGGACGGCAAGGGCCGGGCGATTGACAATATTTTCATCGAACGGTTGTGGAGGAGTGTGAAGTATGAACATGTATACTTGTTCCCTGCTGCCGATGGGTTGGCCTGTTACCAAGGTCTGCAAACCTATTTTGGGTATTACAACAACCAGCGGAGGCACCAAAGTCTGGAAGATGAAATCCCCGGCGAGGTCTACCATAGTCTCAAGCAAAAGGAGGTCGCATGAAACAGAGAAAAACAGATGCCTCCGGCGGGCGCTCGCCGCGCAGGCAGGTTATGGTTGATGTTTATCTCGGTGGGATATCGGAAATATCTCACTTAGTTTATAAAAAATCTGTCCAATGATTGGGGGGAATTATAT
>NZ_JAYKZZ010000064.1:0-1342 GCF_035818675.1 Parapedobacter flavus | reverse complement strand
CCCACAAGCATTTGCCCAAACAATGTTGTTTCCCCTTCCAGGTTCGTGTGAATGTTAAGCATAAACGCAAAAACAAACACCGCCGCCGCGATGGCACGTACTGCTGTTAATCTGATCTTTTTCATGATTACATCATTTAGTGTTTAAAATTATCGTGTCAATAAATCCGTAAATACAAAACATCTAAGCTCATGTCGGGGCGTACCGCCAAACAGACACCCCAAAAAACCATGGTTCTGATACCTAAGGCTATAACCGGCTTATCTTCCCGACAATATTACCACATATCGCGGGCGCTTACAACCCCCCGTACCCGCCGTTTATTATTTTGATGGTTTCAGCGATTATTCCCATCCTTTCAAGCATTATATGGGCTATCCGAGTTATTAAAGCATTTGGTATGTCGTTAGGGATCGTCCCGCCTATCAAATATAAAACGTGATACCAATACATAGTTCATTACCGATACCATGCCCATGGCAATGAACTTAGCAAGGTAAAAATCCAGGCCGGCTATCCTGTGCAACACATGCAACAATACCGTGCTTATGACCACGGCCAAAAGCGCTAATGCAATGAATATGGTAAACTTCCCGCGGGCGTCATCCCGGTCCCCAAACACCCACATGCGGTTCAGCTGGAAACTACAGCCCGTGGACAGCAACCAGCCGATACCGTGAGCGATATAGGGGTTAACCAACAGGATGGAATAGCACATCCACGTTACTGCAAAATCGAGACTAAAACAGGCTAAGCCGGATAGGTAATATTTAATGATCTTTTGGATGCCAATCATTGCATTTTGCTACCGGTGCTAATATTCCCCTCCCGGATAAGGTACGGCGGCCGTCCTCTTGCCTCCGCCAGCGTACGACCGATATATTCGCCCATTACCCCCATAAGCAGAAACTGGATCCCCGCAATAAATAAAATACTGGCGATGATGGATGTCCAACCGGCGACGGTCTCGTCCGTAAACAGGTGCATGTACAGTGCGTAGAAGCCATAGCAGAAAGACAAGCCCGCGAATACCGCACCGAGAGCCATCGAGAGCCGTAGAGGGGCTATGCTTCCCGAAACAAAGGCCTTCATTGAAAGCGACAGGAGCTTCAGCGGCGAATAGCGGCTGTGGCCGTGCTGGCGGACACCGACGTCAAACATCACCGTGGCCTGCCTGTATCCCATCCACGGGATGATGCCCTTAAGGTAAAGCCCCTGTTCGCGGAAAGCGGAAAGGGCCTTGACCACCTGCCCGTCGAGCAGCCGGAAATCAGGTGCATTGGGGATGATGGCATGGTCGGCGAAGCGGTTGATCAACCGGTAGAACAGTCGCGAGGCCAAC
>NZ_JAYKZZ010000063.1:0-1397 GCF_035818675.1 Parapedobacter flavus | reverse complement strand
TCACTAGTGTCCGGTAAAAAATAAAAGGGTTGGCGCAAGCGCCAACCGGTTAGTTTACTTTTGAAGTTACGACACAACTAAAGTAACTATGGGTAAAAGTACAAATTTTAGCGGACAGCCGATATTAACCCAACTGTTAATGTTTTTGGATAAAGGTCAGATCAGGAAAATAAGCAAGGCAAATGGCGGGGACCGTTATGTTAAAAAGTTCACTACCTATAACCACGTTGTTGTGATGCTGTTTACTGCACTGGAAGGCTATTCGTCGATCCGTGAAGTCATCGTAGGTCTTTTTGCCAATGCGCATAAACTAAGCCATCTTGGTTTGAGGTATATCGTTCGGCGAAGCACATTGTCGGAAGCAAACCAGCGACGCAGCAGCAAGCTGTTCGGTGAGATTTATATGGAGGTTTATCTCCGCAATCGCGAACGTTTAGCGGACAGCCGCTTGAGCGATGTCGATATGAAAAGGCTTTATATCATGGATTCCACGACCATAACGTTGTTCAAGGATATTTTGAAAGGAGTTGGCCGCAATCCATTGCAGGGAAAGAAAAAGGGCGGCATCAAGGCGCATACCATCATCAAGGCCAGCGAAAACATTCCCTGTTTGATCCGCTACAGCGCAGCAGTCCGCCATGACCACACGTTCCTTAAAGAAATTCACACCTTGCCCAACGGGTCAATTATCACCTTTGACAAAGGTTATGTGGATTACGCCCAGTATGAGGCGTTTTCCCAAAGTGGGATCTGTTATGTGACCCGTTTGAAGGATAATGCAGCCTATGAAGCACGTAAAGAATACGATCTACCGGATAATTCGCCCTCGAGCGTATTGAAAGATGAAGAGGTGGTTCTTTATTACGGACAGCACAAAAAGAACGTGCACCGCACCAGGCGCATCGCTTATTGGGATGATGAAAACAAACGGTTGATTGAATTTATTTCCAACAATTTTGAGCTTTCGGCGGAGAAAATAGCCTTGATCTATAAACAGCGATGGCAAATTGAACTTTTGTTCAAGCAACTCAAACAGAATTTCCCGCTTAAATATTTTCTTGGGGACAATGAGAATGCCATAGAAATACAGATTTGGGCGGCTATGCTGGCCAATCTGCTGATCACATTGGTGAAAAGCAAAGTCAAACGGTCATGGGCTTTTTCCAATATGGTGTCCCTGATCAGAAACCAACTGATGAATTATATGGATATATACCGCTTTCTTGAAGATCCCGAAGGATGTTGGAAAAATGTCACTGGACAGGATGAAAACCGATACCGGAATTCACTCTTTACCCAAAATGGGGGGCTTGCTTTTTGAAATGAATAAAAAAATGGACCCTAAATAACAGGGACTGACAAATAAAACTAAATCCCGGGTTTACCGGACAACAATG
>NZ_JAYKZZ010000062.1:0-1614 GCF_035818675.1 Parapedobacter flavus | reverse complement strand
GAACCTGGAAGGGGAAACAACATTGTTTGGGCAAATGCTTGTGGGGCAGACCGAAGGAAGTTCGGGTTCTAGCGGTTCTAGTGGCTCTTCAGGGTCAGGAAGCTCGGGATCAGGTAGCTCAGAAGGAGGGAAAAGACTAAAAGTGGTTAACTGTACTTGTCCAAATGGTAAAGCCGGCAAAACGGCAAAATGTAGGACCGACGGAGATAAAGAGCTATGTACGGCCACACAACAAGGACTTAATGGGTGTTATAGTACTTCGGTATTTAGCGCAGGGGATCTTCTCTGTGAAGGCGTCTGATTTACTTATGGCAGACTAAGTGAACGAGATGGTAGGAAAATGTTATTTCCGTTTGTCTTTTCTTGTCGGCTTTTTGCTGATTTCAATACTTTTTCCGGCATGTAGAAGGTCGAGCTCCAGAGCGAACAGCGACATCAGCAAGAAAATTGAATATAAAATAGCGGTACAAAAGGAAGACCTGGAGGCGATGGGGCAATTGCGCTTGTCTGATAGGGTTGAGGCATACACCTTGGTCTTCCTGGAAACCAAACCAACCTGCTTAATCGGCTCAATAGACAAAATATATGTGACCGATTCGTTGATATATGTGATGGACAACGAATTCATGCATTCGATTTTTGTCTTTGATTTATCCGGAAAATTCCGATTCAAGGTGTCGGCCAGGGGGAAAGGTAATTTTGAATATTCTTTCATGGACGACTTCGTGTTGGATGACGAAAGAAAAGAGATCTTAATTCTAGATGGCCAACTGAAACGGCTTTTTGTTTTTGACAGTGAAAACGGTCAGCCCGTCAGAACCCACCCACTGACTTTTTTTGCCGATAAATTTGAACGCTTGAAAGGGGACACCTTGGCATTCCTGGGGTCGGCAAGGGAAGACCGTTTGCTGCTGTGGGATATGGGTAAAAACAAGCTGCTCAATAGCTATTTCGCGTATGATATGAAACAGTCGGTGGGTGCCTTGAAACCTTTCCATAGGTTTGATGATCGTGTTTTCTATACCCGAAATTTGACAGATACCATTCTTGAAGTAACCGGAGCGAGGATGACCAGTAGCCGAGTGATTGATTACGGGGAATATGCAGTCAATGATCAGGTACTACAGGAAAACCAATTTGGCACGTTATCGGCACCTGGAAATTTTATGGCTAATACGCGTTTATACCAGGAAAACGAAGATTTTATATATTTTGTATTCGATTATGAAGCATTGAATCAGGAGAGTCCGTATTATGTGTTATATTCAAAATCATCGGGGAATATAATGTATTACACGAATCAGACCATGGTTGATGATATCACGTTCTATCCTTACGCCCCTCAATTGTTAACAACTAGTACAGATGGACGGTTTGTTTTCCCATTGGAAGCGATTTATGTTAAAGAAGCGACCGATATATTATTAGCAGCTAAAGAGGGGGATCGATATGGAATTGAGCGTAAGGAAAGGTTTCTTAACACCGTGGATGGCATCAAGGAATCCGACAATCCCATCATCGTTTTATATTCGTTCAAGACATTTTAATTTTTTGGAATTCATCTCCTGAGTTGGCCTCGCGACTGTTCTACCGGTTGATCAACCGCTTCGCCGA
>NZ_JAYKZZ010000061.1:0-1628 GCF_035818675.1 Parapedobacter flavus | reverse complement strand
TTAAAGATTAAATATAGCAACCATTTTGCTTTTATTTTTGTCCCTTTTGGGTCGTTACTGACCGGGTGCCGGGAAGTAGTCAGTGTGAATTGCTGGGCCAAACTGGTACAGAGGAGGTTTTTCCGGTTTTTTTGTCGTTTTCTGGCAGGCTAAGACATAGCTTCCCTGTAATGTTATTGATTTTCAACAGGTTGCACGGTTGCTTATTTGGCTTTAGGTCAATAAAGGCGAGTAGTCCTTTTCGGTATATAGCTTGAGCA
The DNA here is from genome assembly GCF_035818675.1 of Parapedobacter flavus. Classification (NCBI taxonomy): domain Bacteria; kingdom Pseudomonadati; phylum Bacteroidota; class Sphingobacteriia; order Sphingobacteriales; family Sphingobacteriaceae; genus Parapedobacter; species Parapedobacter flavus. Next base: position 1,368 of record NZ_JAYKZZ010000061.1, on the reverse strand, counting down.
CATAGTTTCTTCCCGTCCTGATCCATTTCCCCGCCACTGTTATGAAACGGAAGATGAATTTTTTCAGCCTATAGTTGGGTTTCAGCCAGGAAAGCTTTTTGGAATATTCTCCGACCAGGTAACTGTAAAAATTGGCGTAGATGGCCGTCATGATCATAAAGGCGGTATTCTCCGATAAAAAAGAGCAGGGCATTTTGGCCCAACCGAAGTCGTTGTTCATCACATCGAAAATCCGCTCGCTTTCCCCTCTGGCATTATAGAAGGCCACCACTTCCTTATTGGGACTCTCCAAGTCATTGGTCAGGATGCCCCTGTAGGTATAGGCCCCACCGCTGAACATATCGGTCTGTGCATCCCTTCTCTTTATCCTGCTGATGACCAGCCGGTAGGGGTTGTCCCCGCCAAACGGTCTGTAACCGGGGATGTCGGCCACCTCCATCTCCTGGATGCCCAGGCGGGTCTTCTCCCAGTCCCCTTCGGGGACAGATCCGATCATCCCATCCATCTTTGCACATCGGTTTGCCCTGATGTAAAAAGACCTGCAGTTCTGTTCCACCATGTCCACTACCTCTTTCTGGTAAGAAGCCGAATCGGCCCTGAACCTGCCTATGCTGATCCGGTTACCGGCCAGGCTGGCAAACGCCCTTTCCAGCGTCTCTGCCTGAAGGTATTTTGCCGGACTGTTTCCGTTCCTGCCCTCCAGGTATACCGGCATGTTGTCTATGGAGGCTATTCCCGGCTGGTAGCCGTATGTCTTTTTATAAGTCATTCCAGCATCGTATTTCTCTGTCGGCTGGACCTGGTTGTCATAGTCAAGGTCATACCGTTTGTTTTCCCTGAGCTGGCCGGTCAGCTTTAATGCCTTTACCAGTAAGTCATTGAGTTTAGGATTCAGGTTGAAGCCGTGCTTTACCCCGGTAACAGGATTTTCAAAGACTTCGGTAGCAGTGGCCAGTTCCTTGATGCCCCGGAGGATGGTATCCGCACTGCACACCTGAATACCCCTGACATTGCGCAGATGTTCCCTGAGATGGTCATTGACATCCTCTGTACAGTCCCCTCCGTTTAAATAGATGGCAAGGTGGTTGGTGAAAATATCGCTATAGGAAAAGCCGAAGGTCTTTACCCTCATCCCCAGCTGATTATCTATCAGATCCGGAAGGCCGGAATCTTTAAACGAATTGAAAACAAAATTAAAGCCGCCAAAGGGTGTGATTTTTTCTGATGAATTGGTTACTTTCATGCCAACTTATTTATCTGAGTGGTATCATCTAAATAAGTGAAAAAAAATGAGCCGGAAAAGCCTGAATCCAATAAATTCAGGCCTATTTCGGCTCTTTTTATTTATCTATTTGCGGATTTAAGGTA
>NZ_JAYKZZ010000060.1:0-414 GCF_035818675.1 Parapedobacter flavus | reverse complement strand
GGAAGTAGACCTTACTTCAATCGCTACCCCGGCCACATTGAACTATACGATCACCGTGGAGAACACGGGCAACGTGAGCCTGACGGGCATTGCAGCATCCGATGCGGTTGCGCAGGATGGCACGAATACGACACTGACCCTAGGTATGCCAACAGGTGATACCGACAATGACGGCAACCTTGGTGTGGGCGAGACCTGGGTATACGAAGTCAGCTACGCAGCGAATCAATCGCACATCGACAACGGCAATGATATTGTGAACATGTTTTCGTTCGATGCCGATGAGCTTACCGATGCGGTTAGTGATGACGCCACGACGACCATTACGCAGTCGCCTTCGGTTACGGTAACCAAGGAAGTAGACCTTACGGCTATCGCTGCCCCGGCTACACTGAACTACACGATCACCGTGGC
>NZ_JAYKZZ010000059.1:0-825 GCF_035818675.1 Parapedobacter flavus | reverse complement strand
CCACGACGACCATTACGCAGTCGCCTTCGGTTACGGTAACCAAGGAAGTAGACCTTACGGCTATCGCTGCCCCGGCTACACTGAACTACACGATCACCGTGGCGAACACGGGTAACGTGAGCCTGACAGGCATTGCAGCATCCGATGCGGTTGCACAGGATGGCACAAGCACGCCATTGACTTTGGGTACACCCACAGGTGATACCGACAATGATGGCAACCTTGATGTGGGCGAAACCTGGGCCTACACGGTCAGCTACGCGGCTGGGCAATCGCACATCGACAACGGCAATGATATTGTAAACACGTTTACGTTCGATGCTAATGAACTCGGCACACCAGTGAGCGACAACGCCACGACAACCATCACGCAGTCGCCCTCGGTTACGGTAGCTAAGGAAGTAGACCTTACTTCAATCGCTGCCCCGGGTACATTGAACTATACGATCACCGTGGCGAACACGGGCAACGTGAGCCTGACGGGCATTGCAGCATCCGACGTGGTTGCACAGGACGGCACAAACACGGCATTGACACTCGGTACGCCAACAGGTGATACAGACAATGACGGCAATCTTGATGTGGGCGAGATATGGGTATACGAAGTCAGCCACGCCGCCGATCAGTCGCACATCGACAACGGCAATGATATTGTGAACACGTTTTCGTTCGATGCTGATGAACTAACTGACTCAGAAAGTGACGACGCTACGACCGAAATTACAAGAAGCGCGGCTATCGAGGTAACGAAAATCGCCGATAAATCCACGGTAAGCACCGCCGGTGAAGTCATCACCTACACGATTACAGTGACCAATACGGGCA
>NZ_JAYKZZ010000058.1:0-309 GCF_035818675.1 Parapedobacter flavus | reverse complement strand
AACTACACGGTCACCGACGTATTGTTCCCCGAGTGGAATGCAAGCATCGACGAGCTTGCGCCGACAGCGACCCGCAGCTTCGAACTGGAGTACACGGTTACACAAGCCGACATCGACAAGGGTGGCGTGCTGAACGTGGCCAGCGCCACCGGCGAGAATCCCGGCGATCCGGAAGATGAAGACGAAGTGGAAGTACCGAGCGACAAACAACCCGGCATCGAGGTCAGCAAGACCGCCGATAAATCTACGGTAAGCACCGCCGGCGAAATCATCACCTATACAATTACTGTGACCAATACGGGCAACGTG
>NZ_JAYKZZ010000057.1:0-1313 GCF_035818675.1 Parapedobacter flavus | reverse complement strand
GTAGAGGCTTTCCTCAAATCGATTGCCCATGCCACCCGCAAGGATGATGGCGTAATGTTTTGGTTTATCCATGGCTTGGCGGTTGGAATTTATAATACCGATGATTTTTAATCTCTTGTTGTCCCCTATCTAATACATGTCATCCTCGCTGATTACCTCAGATGCCAGTTGACTACCTTACAGTTTCGATGGTCGGTCTTATTATGTTGTGTAATTATTCAGTGTTATTTGTCGTATCGGTATTCAAGGTCATCCAGCGAAACAATATTGCCGTTTGGGTCTTTACTGTACATGATGGTCATTTTACGCTGTGTCAATACGGGCCGTCCGCTAAACATACCGCGCGACCAAACACAAGAGAGTCGTTTGATGGCTTGCAAAATCCCCGCTCCGTTTGATGTAGGAGGATCAATCATTTGGAGTTCAGCGAGCATGCCCGTTCGGGTCACGATAAACTGTATCCGCACCGAATCCCGAACGACAGGATCAGCAGTTTTGTCCACAGATAACCCTAAAAGGCCTGATAACTTTTCCAAGTATAACGTCTCGCCTCCGTAGGGTTCCGGTTTCAGTTCCGTCAATTGGAACACATTATCGCCGTTCCGATCAAGATTCGCGACATAGCATGGATAGGCCGTATCCATTGACAATGGATCTTCGAAAATTGCTTTTGCTTTAATTTGGCTGTCCCACTTGCTGATATCGCCTCCAGACCAATACCCATCATCGATTAAGTGGACAATGTGTTTTTCTCCTTCCGCGAAACGAATACGGGAAAATTCTATTGCACGGATGCTATTCGGATTTATATAGTACAAAGAAAAAAGACCTTGGATTACGCTACCCACTCCATACAAGCCCCTTTTAAGTCGGGCGGGGCGGTACCAATGAACGATGACGTCCTCAATGGGTGGTGTATCTGTGTATTTCTCAAGGAATTTTGGTAAAGAGAGAAGGTCTGCAAAAAAATCTTCGGTTGTATTCAAACGTATGGAACCATGGTACCGGACTCCACCAATGAGGGTATCCCGGCTGGATTTTTCAACGTTGTGGTAGTCTTCCGGTACAGACCAACGGATATTTCTAGCACTCACCTGTATGCCATTGATGAAATAAGCTGGATCATCCGCGTACGAAACGGGAGGGGCAGCGCGTTGCGGCGTGTGAAAAAGTACAGCTCCGCTGTACTTACGCCCTTGTAGCGTGGTGTCATAAGAAAATACGGTATGTAATGTTGCTCCTGCATAGTCGGATAGCGCTTCTTGATCGATCACTTCACCATTGATCACAAATGCATAGTTCTTGAACGCGCC
>NZ_JAYKZZ010000056.1:0-656 GCF_035818675.1 Parapedobacter flavus | reverse complement strand
TCCGCTGTACTTACGCCCTTGTAGCGTGGTGTCATAAGAAAATACGGTATGTAATGTTGCTCCTGCATAGTCGGATAGCGCTTCTTGATCGATCACTTCACCATTGATCACAAATGCATAGTTCTTGAACGCGCCTCGTTCGGTTGGGAACAGCGCTGCGGTATCCGGCTTAACCGTACGCGTATGCTGGTCATTGACTGGTGTGTTTCGAGTAAGAGGCTCTTCCTGCTGATTGTCGGGCTTCCGTTGCTGGGAACACGCTTGCATACCGAACAAAGCCAATAGAAAAAATAGCAAATTCCGAAGGCTTATTCTTGTCATAAATGGGCGTTGTTTATTGGCTACCACAATGATAGGAAAAAAATCCTGATTGACCCGGTCTGACTAAGTTCTTTTTTTGGGATGTGATGATGGAAAATCAGAAAAACATTCTTTTTATTCGATGTTTTCCTTAACCTTGTCCCAACCAAAAAATTAAATTATGACAAATAAATTAACCATTATCCGGTTGCTCGATGAAATGCGCTAACTGACAGCGACGATGCCAAGGGAAGTGCGTCGTCCCACTATATCCGTACCGGCATGTACTTAGCGAATTTTACAGCCCGTACGATACTGATGTTGATCCAAACAACAACGTGAATTATACAACGAGT
>NZ_JAYKZZ010000055.1:0-2174 GCF_035818675.1 Parapedobacter flavus | reverse complement strand
GAACCTGGAAGGGGAAACAACATTGTTTGGGCAAATGCTTGTGGGACAGACGGAAGGAAGTTCGGGTTCGGGAAGTTCCGGTTCAGGAAGTTCCGGATCCGGAAGTAGCGGGACTTCTGATGGCTCTGGTGGTAGCGGCGGTTCTGGTAACAACGACAACAAAAAACGAGAAACGCTCACTGGTCAACAATTATTTGTTACCAAGATTACGGGACAGGCAGCTATTAATGCAGGAATAGTAAAAGGAATGTTGGTTGATTTTGAAATGACTGCAGAAATAGCGGCATCCATTGAAACTGAACTTTTAGATGCGTATACTATTAGATGTCATAATAATGGAACTGTATCTTGTCTGGAATTAGAATGGACAGTGTGTGCATCGGGAGGATGTCCACCTGCGGGTTGGGAAGGATAAGTGGTTTTACGGTAAAAATAAAATTATAAAGCGTATATGATGAAATACCGAGTGCCGTTCGTTATCGCAACCGCGTCGATATGGCTTATTAGCTGTTCTCGCTCACCAGAACAGCAAGTTGAAGTATTTGAGCCTGAATATCACATTAAAAATCATGTTTATGTAGACAGCATAAAGTCGGAGGACCTGATCGAGAATTTTGAATACATCTCGTTAGAGACCAGAGACGATTGTTTGGTTGGGAAAGTGGATGACCTACAGATTGTCGACGATAAACTATATATCGTCTCGGACGATCGGGTGCTCGTTTTTGACTTCGATGGGAAGCTTATTTTTAAAATCGATCAAATCGGCCGTGGGCCTGCAGAATACCAACGGATTGACAATATATCGATTGATGATGGAACGTTGTTCCTATACGATAATACCCAGTATGGGGTGTTAGGTTTTGACGCGAGTACTGGCGGGTATTTGTTTACCAAGAAGCTGGAATATTCAGTGCGCCAGGCGATCGTACGTGACGGTCTGGTCTACTCGGACCGGGGCGGTATCGGAAACCCCTATATCTCGAACGATGACCGGCTGTTAATCGGCCGCTTTGGAGAACCGGAGAAGATCCGTTCTTTCTTCTCGCAATCCAAAACGGTCGTGCAAAGCAACTGTTATATGGATGTTTATGATGGCGAGATGTATTGGATTGATCCGCTGTTGAATAAAGTGTTTAAAGTCGACGGGGACGGGGTGAGAAGCTACTTGTTTTATGATTTCGGTACCGATAATGCCACTGCCGATTTACCTAAGGATGCCCCCCTTTCGCAACTAAGTAAGCGTAATATGAAATTTAATATTGCAAATATCTGTGAAACGGGCGATTATGTGTTTTCCACCATGATATCTGGAAGTGAGATGGTCTATATGAGATTTGATAAGGACCAACAGGTCAACTACGTTTACAAGAATATTTCCAAGCCGTTTTATCAAACACTCCCCATAGCGGAGACTGTATATGAGAACCGGTCTTACAAGGTAGTGCCTAGTTGGTTGGTGATGTTTATGAAATATAATATGGCAGAAAAGGGGTTCCAACTCGATGCTGATCACCGAGATTATGGTATTTATAAAGCGGTTTTGGAACGGACAGACAGCGATAATCCACTGATAGCCCGCTTCGATTTGAAACGTTGATGGTTTTGTTGGTATTCTTAAGGGGAGAGAAATAAGCTCTATTTTGGTAAGGGTCATTTTAGCTTTTTTGATTGGTGGCGCGTATTGGGCCCTCTGCGCATGCAGTTCGGAAAAACCACGATTCGACGATGGGGAAGTGATCGCTACGGACAGTATTCCCGTAATCGAGATTTCCACGGACGAGAACCTCGGGCCATTCGATATCGACACATTGATCGATCTTCATACGCTGGAAATTGTCCCACTGGAAACGGACGACCAAGCGAAAGTTTGGTTACAACACGGAGGAGAGCGAACTACGGTTCACAACCACCCACAGTCTTTTTTACACTTACCGTGATACGGTGCGTTTTTTTGAGCGCTTCATCCCGGTGGTCTACAATGTTAGCCAGAAAGGCCTTTCGCCCCGGCTTGCCTTTGATTTCGGTGAGGGGCAGCGGGGGCCTTACTACGTAAACAATATGGGGCGCTACATCCAGACAAGTGAGACCGATAAGGGATTTGTCTGTCTATCCGAGATATTCGAAAGTATAATTCCCCCCGAAAACAGGACAGCAGTTTAAGTTAGATTTTT
>NZ_JAYKZZ010000054.1:0-2204 GCF_035818675.1 Parapedobacter flavus | reverse complement strand
GGGTACCATCGAATTCCCGGTTGATACGGATTACGAATATGCGGTGTACCAAACCGGAGAGACACCGGTATACCAATCGTCGCCGGTCTTTACGGATTTGCCTTCCGGCACGTACGAAGGTATCATGCGACTTGTTGCGGGCGGATGTGATGCGCTCCCGGTTAGCATTACGATCGATGAGGCACCGATTGTGCCCGAAGCTCCAGTGAGTGGGGGCGACCAAACCGAATGTGCGGTTGCACCCATTCAAACCTTAACAGCCGAGGCAACGGCTCCCGCCAGCGGCATGGTTACTTGGTACGATGCCCCAACGGGGGGTAATGTCGTTGTTGATCCCATATTGGATGGGGTTGGCACGGTTACGTACTATGCTGAAGCCAGTAACGGTGATTGCGTGAGTGACACACGTACGGCAGTGACGTTGACCATCAATGCCCAGCCGCAAATTGATCCATTAGATAATCAGGTGGTATGCGGTGCATTTATGCTTCCGGAAATAACGGGAACGAACCTGACGGGCGATTTGGCATACTATACCGAAACGGGCGCGAATGGCATGCGGTACGAAGTTGGTGATGTAATCTCGATTGTGGGTAACCATACCTTATATCTATACGTGGCGACAGTCGATGACTGTGTGGCCGAATCACCGTTCACCTTAACCATCAACGAAACGCCTACCGCTGGTACCATCGGTACAGACGAATCCATCTGCTACGAAGAAACCCCGGGAGCACTGACTTCGGTAGCCGCGGGCACCGGTACCGGTACCATCACCTACCGGTGGGAATCATCGTCCGACGGCACGTCGTGGTCGGCGATCGGCGGAGCCAGCGATGCAACTTACCAGCCGGATGCATTGACCAGCACTACGCACTACCGCCGGGTTACGGTTGCAACTGCCAACGGCCTGACATGCGAATCCGCACCGACGGATGCGGTAACGGTTACCGTAACGGGCGAGTTGACAGCAGATGCAGGTGCTGACCAGACGCAATACCACCATAGCGTTTTCACGCTGGATGCAAACGTGCCGACACTCGGCACGGGCGAATGGTCGGTCGTTTCTACGGAACAACCGGCGGAGTTTATCGATGTCACCAACCCCACGGCAACCATCACCTTGCTGCCCAACACTTCGGTTACCCTCCGGTGGACGGTGACCGAAGACGATTGCAGCGTCTTCGACGAAGTGACATTGACATCGGTGCACGGAGCCGATGTGGAAGTGACAAAAACATTAAAGGATACCGATCAACTGGGTTATGTGCCTGGCTCGGATGTGGAATACGTGATTACGGTGAGGAACAACGGTCCAGCTTACGCCGAGGGTGTAAGGATACGGGATGTCGCCCCCGCGGGAACAACGATTGATAGCTGGACAGCTGAAGTGGTCGCTGGATCGGTATTCCTACCCGCCATCGCAGGGTCGGCTGATCTGGATGAAACGATACTTGTGTTTCCGGATGGGGCCGTGGTCTCGTATGAGATCACCGTGCATACGCCCAACGAGATCACGGACGACTTAATCAATACCGTCGACGTAGCAACCGGTACGGATGATGCGGACCTTACGAACAACTCGGCGGCTACCTCGGGCTTGCCAGCGGTGCCGGTAGCACCCCTCAGTGGGGGCGACCAAACCGCCTGTGCAGAAAGTCCCGTGCAGACGCTGACCGCAACAGCTACGGTGCCTGATGGGCAGACCATCGTCTGGTATGATGCGCCCGGTGGAGGTGATGTGGTTGCCACTCCCGTGTTGGATGAGATAGGCACGATTACCTACTATGCGGAAGCACAGCGGGGGCCACTGGTTAGCCTAGTGCGGACTCCTGTGACCTTAACAATCAATGGATTACCTAATTTGATAATCACGGATCCTGCCGTGGCCTGTGCCGGTACGACCATAGACCTCACGGCAACAGCCGTATCAACGGGCAGTGACGGCGGTTTGACTTATGCCTACTTCACGGATGCGGCAGGCAGCAGCGAGCTGGCCACACCAGAGGCTGTTACCACATCCGGTGTTTACTACATCCGCGCGACCGATCCGGTGACGGGTTGCAGCACCATTGCACCGGTTACAGTACAGTTCGTGGACCGGCCCGTGGTGGTTGTGACCCATCCTGATTGTGTAGTAGGGGCTGGAACGATAACCATCACCGAACCCTTGGGTGCTGGTTTCGAATATTCGATCAATGGCG
>NZ_JAYKZZ010000053.1:0-2211 GCF_035818675.1 Parapedobacter flavus | reverse complement strand
TCGACAATACAGCTTTTTCAACCTTTGGAGTTGATCGGTATTACCTATAAAATTTAACTGTATTACCCATCAATCCGGCTTAATGGTTATGGTATCAGTATATCAATCCATCTGGAAAAATCCGACGTTAAGTGGTGTTGAGAGGGGGATTAGATAATATGGGTATAATTCCAGCACAGAGAATAAATCAATACATCGATTTGGGCTTGCCGTCGCATGGATATGATTACGACATAAAGACCTATTTCAACCTGATCTCGACGCCCAGATTGACATTGTATATGAATTTGTACTGGCTTTCCGAGATGAGACCTTCCGTTGAATCCCCGTCGATATAATCTCCGAACGTGGTTTCACCGTTCGATATCCTGAACTGCTGCACGCCCGGCTGACCGTATAATCGGACCCGGAAGCGGTCGGAGACCCGGAGCCGGTAACCGGCCTGAAAAAAGGCGCATGCACCGGAATATAACGACGAAGGCCGGTATCCCTTATCATTTTCAAACCGCGACATTGATTCCATAGCCAACCAATTCAGATTAATAGGCTCCAAGCGTACCCCCACGAAAAAGCCATCCTGATTGAAAGGGTAGATTGCCAGATCACCGAAAAGCCCCACCGACGCAGCCTGCAGGTCCTGCACCCCGTCAAATGCGAATGAATAGGAGCGGTTTCCGATGCCTGCTTTGATCTCGGTCTGCTGCTGGAATAGTGTTATTCCTCTTTTTAAGAAGAGTTCGCCGCCGAAGGCGCTTTCGTTGGTGTAGTTGGCATTAAAGCCAACCGAAAAGATGTCGGTAGTCTGGGCGAATAGGCCCATGGGTAAAAAATTGAACCCGATCAACAGGGTCGCAGCAAAAGATCGAATCATAATTAAGGCCCTTTAATGATTTACATTATAGGGCGGGAACATTTTTATATCCTTCATCGTTGCGGTTGGAGGGTAGGAAAGTTTGAAATTCAGACTATGGAGGTCTTTTAAACTCACATCATATCGCTGCAAGACCATGTACCCATCCCGGACCTCCTCCCAAGGGGTTTTGTCATATATTTCACGATCAAGCACAAAGAGAGAAATGGTATCCGATGGGATTTGCTCAAACCGCTGGTCCCAGGGAACCATCCCACCTTCCCCGCCTATTCCGGCGGGCTTAATGATCTGCATATATGGTTTTTCAGCAGGTAGCATAGTGTCTGGATAAGTTGGCAAATTCATTTTGCTTCCAGCAGCGTAATAAACAACCGACCGTTCATAATTATTCCTCAAGTCAATCGAATATGCCCTTTCCATAAAATGGTCTGGGCATGCTGAGCATAAGAAACAAAATATTATCCCCCCTATTCCAAGGGCGATTCTTCGTAAAGCACATTTTTCATATCGCTTTTTCATAAAAATTTTGATGAGTTATCTTCTTGGAAATCTCGGATTCTCCTCGTCGTCCCAATCAATGCCATAGTAGTACCTAAAGTATTGTGACGCAAGAATGTTCGCCTTCCGTTCGTGCCAGTGGAAATTATGGTTGTCAGAATTCACAGTCAGTAAGCTGGGTATCGCTGTTTGCAGTATGTATAATGGTCCAGAAGCCCAACGGCTATCGAGTACATGTCCGTACTCGTGCATAAACAAGGGGGTGCTCCTTACATATTCATTAAAACTAGTATTAATTGTGAAAGGTGTTCTGATGCTTATATATCTACCAAGTGTGACTCCATCATAATGCCGGTTATCCCCTTCTGTCGTCGTGAAGGTCGCGCCACCGAAATAATCGACCCGTGTGGCTGTTCCTGCAGTTATATTAAATTGGGCGTAGCCATATCCCAAGAAATCCTGAAATCCTTCAAACTCTCTCATTAATCCACTTTGAACCTGCTCTCCGAGCGGCAGATTATTATCATAGTGAAATAAACCCGCCGCAAGCCTATTACTCATACCCACGCGGTCCCAGTTTCCCCCGATTGCCCCAATAAGGCTGTTGACGTGGGCAACTTTGGTCGCTATATCCGCTTTTACGATTGATTCTACCGGCCTGAGCATAGCCGACAAAAATCCAGCTGTGTATGCCTTAACTGCCGACCCGAACCCGTCCACGTGACCTGCTTTTTTATTCGTAAACAAATTGATCAACCCAAATATCTCAAAAAATTCCCCATTCGGATCGATTCCATTCACCGGGCTATTTCCCAGGGCCAGGTAGGGGTTTGCGAACTGCT
>NZ_JAYKZZ010000052.1:0-2429 GCF_035818675.1 Parapedobacter flavus | reverse complement strand
GTAGAGGCTTTCCTCAAATCGATTGCCCATGCCACCCGCAAGGATAATGGCGTAATGTGTTCGTCTATTCATGGGTCAGAACTTAGAATATATAATATCAATGTTTTTTATCTACTATTGTCCCCTATCTGATACTCGTCGTCATGTTCCTCCACTAAGCCCTCCCTTTCGTGCAGAAAGATCATCTCAAAGGTTATCTCGAGTTCGCTAGATTACCTCAGACGCTAGTTGGCAATCCTAAAACAGTTTCGACTGGTTGGTCTTATTGTATCGTGTAAATATTCAGTGTTATTTGTCATAACGGTATTCAAGGTCATCCAGCGAAACAATTTTGCCGCTAGGATCTTTACTGTAAAATATCGTTATTTTTCGCTTCGTCATCACGGGACTCCCACTGAACGCCCCGACCGACCAAGGGCAGGAATTTATTTTTATGGCTTGTAGGATACGTGCGTGGCCGGGCTTATCAGGCACGTTGGCCTCAAGTCCAGTCAGCATCCCAATTCTGGTGACAATGAATTGTACCGCTATGGAATCTAGCACTGTTAATGTTTCGGGCTTTTCGGCGGGTAGCCCCATAATGGACGATAGCTTTTTCAGGTAAACTTTTACCCCCTGATAAGGTTCCGGATCGAGCTCCGTTGCGTGAAAAACATGGCGGCCAGCCGTATCAACAAAATCAGAGACATAGCATGGACAGTCCGTACCGATTGTTGCCGAATCTTCAAAAATCGACCTTGCTTTTAGCTGGCTTGCCCACATACCTTTATCTCGAATACCTCCCCCCTTATTATATCGATTATCAATCAATTGAACAACATATCGTTCACCATCCGTAGTCAAGATGTGATCTATCTTTACCGATTGTAGCCTCTGCGGGTTAATATGGTATATAGGGAAATGATCATGGATTACCGTGCCGACATAGGATTGATCGTAGTAGTTGGAGCCGCGAAAATCAACGATGATTTGGTTGAGAGGTAAATCAGTATGTCTTTCAAGGAACTCGGGCAGTGCTATGTATTTGGCAAAAAAATCTTCATCGGTTTCAACATGCAGGGAACCTGCGTAAAACTTGTCACCAATTGTGGTATCCCGCGTTGATTTTTCGATACGGCTGCAGGCTTCGGGTATTAACGACCGGACATCAAACGGACTGACTTGTGTGCCATTGACAAAATAGGCCGGATCATCTGCATAAGGCACGGGATGGACGGGGGGATGTCCCGGTGTATGAAAATATAACACGCCTTGATATTCGTGTCCCGCTAACGTAGTATCATATGGAAAAACCTTATTCAAGATAGCACCTGGGTAGTCCATCAGCAACTGCTGTTCGATAATTTCTCCATCCACGACAAACGCATATTTTTCAAATGTCCCGTATTCATTCGGAAATAATTCGGATGAGTCCGAATGGGTAGACTTTCCTTGTTGGAAACACGCTTGCACCCCGATTAAAACCGAAAGGAGAAATAGCAAATGCCTCATGATCTTTCTTTTATACATTGTCACGACAGCTATGGGAAATGGTCGTTACTGATTTATGCACCTACTAATAGTACATCTTTTTATAGTAAACAACATCGCTGGTTTCATAATCAGGGTTTGGATTATTTGGATCGTCATCGTACGGGCGATAGAACTCTTCCTCTGTCATTCCCGTGCGGGTATAGAACATCGATCCTCCTCCTTTGGCGTCATAGGTGTCGGTTTCGGGATTGTATTTGCCCGCATGGACAGCGGCCGAACCATCATAAATCAAAACGCTAGCCGCTTCCGATTTACTGCATGCAACATATCCGAATTGGCTTTCGAATGGATCCTTTGTGATTGGGTCAAGAAAATAATAATCTCCCCCTCCCAAAGCATACCCGAAACAGTTTGATAACGCATTCATATCACTTGGCGGTATCATTTGTTGGGTAATTGGATCTCTTATAATTTGTCCAAATTGGTCGTGAGTTCCGACGGCTTTGTAGGCTAATACCGATGATCCGCTGATTGTATAGCTCTCCAATACTAAACTATATCCATAATCGTCATAATAGGTTATCATTCCCGTCCCACTCATCGATCCATCACTATACCCACCATTAAACCCACCCTTTAATGCATAGCGTTCATCACCAATAATTGTCTCCAATTCATCAGATAACTTCAGAATGTCTGGTTGGTTTTTCATAACTAAAATTTTATTTGGTTAGCACAATGATAAAAATGATACACAAGAAAAAAACATTTTTTCTGAAATATTTTAACAACAGTGTATGAAAAACAACATACATTTGAACTTAGTTGAATGTGCTAACGGTTCATTTTATACGATTTACGATACCAAGGGACGTACGTCGTCCATTATGTGCAGAAGCGAATTTCTCAGCGCAATGAAAAATTCATTAATCCTTCTTTTTGCTTTATTCGGCATA
>NZ_JAYKZZ010000051.1:0-2522 GCF_035818675.1 Parapedobacter flavus | reverse complement strand
CGGGCTGAAGCAATATGACTACGGCGCACGGTTCTATGACCCGGTGATCGGAAGATGGGGAAGCGTGGATCCGTTGGCGGAGCAGATGCGGAGGCATAGTCCTTATAACTACGGGTTCAATAATCCGATGCGATTCATTGACCCGGACGGGATGCAGCCGCGGCCACCGAGAAGGATTCCTTATGCGTATATGCGGAGCAACCAACGAAGAATGTCGTTCAGAACAACCGCCACCTATACAAGATCTATGAACAGCTATCGACAAACAAGTTCATTCTACAGGGAGCAGGTTTCGCCTAACTATAGCTATATTGGGCTATACGAGACCGAGTCGAAATCAACTTCACCTCAGATTACGAACAATAATACCGCGGGTCAGGCGTTTTCCAAATCCTTGGAGTTTGCGGATGCTGTAATAACGATGACGGAAACCTTTACAGGAAACGGAAAAATTGGAGGGATGACCGGTTCAGGAAAAGGCTATACCGTATCGTTCAGTGACGCCGCTATTCAGAAGCAGTTTGATAAGCTTCAACATGATTATAACAGTAAGATTGAATCCGCAGTTGCTAAAATACCGAAGCCTGATATTGATTTTAGAGGCATAACATCTCAGGAAGAGTTCAATGCGGCCAGTGACCAGCTTGAAGCGTACAATGGCCAGGTTACATTTACCAGAGCAAGCTTCGGGCCGTCACCACTGCAACAGGTAATAGACTATTTACTTAATAACCAAAGTGAGTTTACCAAGAGGGAAGAAACAGAGAGATTGCCTTCCTTTTCCCCGGGAATGTGATAAGCGATTGATGATATGGGCAAGGGCCATCGGTTGAAAAGCAATAAAAAGCAGAGAAAAATAGACGGTAAGGAACCAAAAAAGCTATCCATTCTGTGGCGGATAGTAATAGTGGTTTACATCGTTGTCCTTTTGTATTTTTTATTCAAGTGCGGTGGTAATGGCGCCGATTGGTATCCCGGTAAACCGATATACACAAGATAATGGCAGGAGAGTTTATCCATGCGTGGTACTGATAAATCTGTGTGATTGCTTAACGTATTTTCCCATAAGGTTTGTCAGGTAAGTAATCCAATCGTCCTCAGGGTACAGGGTAGCCATGGCATAAGCAATGACTTGTTCCGGTAGGTACCCACTGCGTTTGGATGACCACCCTTGGTGTGAACCGTCCTGCCATTGGCTAAACTTGAAGGCCGAATTGCCGATAAAGATGCCGAACCCGAAGTATATTGCGGTCAGGTCCGTCAGGTACTCTTCGTCTTCCTCCGGGTCGCCGAGCGTAAGCAGCTTTATGTGGGCTGCTTCATGGGCAATTGTGGCAACCAGGGTATCGAAATCCGGAAGTTGCTGGCGGTTTAACTCAATGATATGCTTTCCATCCTCGCTTCTGTGATAGATGCCTTCCGGCGTATCTGTTTCTTCCGGTGCCAGCATGAAGTCCTCCATCATAGGAAGCGGGTCAAAGAAACGTAACTCGATGTTGTCAGTGGGTGTGCCCATCCGCCCACATACGATGCTAAGTATCCGGTGGGCGTCGGCTTTACTTCCCATAAACTCCATAGGGAAATGGTCGGGTGTAGGGGTAATGGGATCAACATGATGACCGAACTGCTCCTTTAGCCAAAGGAGGTTTACCTCTATCCATTCTTTGTCTTCCTGTATTATGGGTAGTTTGGGTTTGAAGGGCCACATGTTAGGAGGATAGGTGTTTCTTCAATATCGCCTGCAACTTACCCTTTGCGACGAATGCATTGAGCAGTACGAAGACGTGTTCCCTGTTACCCTCGGCGAGGGTGCCGACATCCTTCATCAGTTCAGCTGTCTTCCAGTCGAATGCAGGCCCGTCGGTCTCGCCCCAAGGGTAATCGAGCGTGACGCCCAGCGCTCTTGCCAGTTTCTTGGCGGCCTCGATGGAAGACACGGCATCGCCGCGCTCATGCTTGCCGATCATCTCGCATGATACGCCGCTATCGGTAGCCAGTTCTCCCTGTGACCATCCCTTTTCCTCGCGCGATGTTCGTATGATATTACCTGTTTCCATGGCTTAAACCATCCAATTGGGTCTGATAATTACGTGTTAATGCAAAAATACGTAAATAAAGTGCATAAAGAACCACTATTATCCGACTAAAGTCGGCGTTGCTTAATATTTGTAATCTTATGGCTGTATGGCTCATTTTATTCGGATTCCAAAAGCTGATCTCCCCCTGCCGTCAGAATAATGCGAGTTGGCCGACACCCGGTGGTCCTTGTTCGGTAACATTGTAATCTCCATTTCTGCTTTTAGCAGCTCGTATACGTCGAGCAGACTGATCAGGTGGATGCGTATCAGCGTGGCGACCACGTACAATTATCCCGCCTAGGGTGGCATCCTGGGGGCAGACGCGCGATTATTCGCTGTCGTGTTAGCTTTTCAACGGTGCTCATGAGCTCGCCGCCTTTCCGTGGCGGCTCGGTCTCCATCGACGGCATTGAGTACTACAATGGCACGATGGAGCTGATCCAT
>NZ_JAYKZZ010000050.1:0-2730 GCF_035818675.1 Parapedobacter flavus | reverse complement strand
GGTGATTTTCGGGTCATCTATGGTAATCGCATCCATCGTCACATTGCCCGTGTTGGTCACCGTGAATGTATACTCGATGGTATTGCCATCGGCGGATAATACGCCCGTCTTGGCAAAGGACAATGCTGGGTCAGCCGGAACGACCACTTCGGTCGGTACACCCGGGTCGCCCGGTGTGCCGGGGTTGTCTGGGTCAGGTGTTGATGGAACAGGGGTTATCGGCGTAGCCGGATTGCCCGGATCTGTCGTCGGAGGTGTGCCCGTGGCCGTGGCCGCGTTCTCCACCCCGCCCGCGTCCTTGTCCGCCTGCGTCAGTGTATAGGTCGCCGTGTAGGTTGCCACCTCAGCCGGTACAAGTGTACCTTCCGCGCTGCTTCCGCTGTTGGAAACGAACGCAGGGACCGGAGCCGTGCCCGTGCCGCTGAAGTCAGCTTCCGCAAGGGTGATATCCATCATCGTCACGTTGCCGGTGTTGGTCACCGTGAACGTATATTCGATGGTGTTGCCGTCCGCGGATAGCACACCCGTTTTGGCAAATGACAATGCTGGGTCTGCCGGGATTACCACTTCGGTCGGTACACCCGGATCGCCCGGCGTGCCGGGGTTATCCGTGTCTGGTGTCGATGGAACCGGTGTTATCGGCGTGGCCGGGTTGCCCGGGTCTGTCGTCGGAGGTGTGCCTGTCGTTGTGGCCAGGTTCTCTACCTCACCCGCGTCTTTCTCCGCTTGGGTCACCGTGTAGGTAGCCGTACCTGTCGTGCTTTCGCCAGGGGCGAGTGTCGTTGCTCCGAGTACAATCGGGTCGATGATTTTCGGATCATCTATAGTAATCGCATCCATCGTCACGTTGCCGATGTTGGTTACCGTGAACGTGTATTCTATCGTGTTGCCATCGGCAGATAGTACGCCCATCTTGGCGAAGGACAGTGCCGGATCCGCTGGAATGTCTACCTCCGTGGGAACACCCGGGTCACCCGGCGTGCCGGGATTGTCCGTGTCCGGGGTTGATGGAACAGGGGGGATCGGCTGGCCGGGTTCATCCGGATCAGCGGGATCGAACGGTGGCGTACCTGTCGTTGTGGCCAGGTTCTCCACTGCACCGGCATCTTTCTCCGCTTGGGTCACCATGTAGGTAGCCGTGCCCGTCGTGCTTTCGCCCGGGGCGAGTGTCGTTGCTCCGAGTACAATCGGATCCGTGATTTTCGGGTCGGTCACCTCCACACCCGTCATCGTCACGTTGCCCGTGTTGGTCATCGTGAACGTATATTCGATGGTATTGCCGTCGGCCGACAGTACGCCCGTCTTGGCGAAGGATAGCGATGGGTCGGCAGGGACGTTGACTACCGTCGGTACGCCCGGATCGCCCGGCGTACCCGGGCTGTCAACATCCGGCGTCGATGGTACCGGTGTTATCGGTTCGCCCGGCTGTGTCGGATCCGCAGGGTCGAACGGTGGTGTGCCCGTTACCGTGGCGTTGTTCTCGACATTGCCGGCATCCTTCTCCGGTTGGGTGATGGTATAGGTGGCCGTGCCCGTGGCGACCTGCCCCGGGGTAAGTGTTGTTGCATCGAGTACGATCGGGTCGCTGATCTTTGGATCGGTTACCGCGATGTCCTCCATCGTCACGTTGCCCATGTTGGTTACCGTGAACGTGTATTCGATCGTGTTGCCGTCTGCGGATAGCACGCCTGTCTTGGCGAAGGACAATGCGGGATCAGCCGGAACTACCACTTCGGTCGGTACACCCGGGTCGCCCGGTGTGCCGGGGTTATCCGTGTCTGGTGTCGATGGAACCGGTGTGATCGGCGTAGACGGATTGTCTGGATCTGTCGTCGGAGGTGTGCCTGTGGCCGTGGCTAGGTTCTCTACTGCACCGGCATCTTTCTCCGCTTGGGTAACCGTGTAAGTCGCCGTACCCGTCGTGCTTTCGCCTGGTGCCAACGTCGTTGCTCCGAGGACAATCGGATCCGTGATTTTCGGATCACTGACCGTAATACCATCCATCGTCACGTTGCCGGTGTTCGTCACCGTGAATGTATATTCGATGGTATTGCCGTCGGTAGACAATACGCCCGTCTTGGCGAAGGACAATGCGGGGTCAGCCGGAACGACCACTTCGGTCGGTACACCCGGGTCGCCCGGTGTGCCGGGGTTATCCGTATCTGGGGTTGATGGAACAGGTGTGATCGGCTGGCCGGGTTCGTCCGGATCGGCAGGGTCAAACGGTGGCGTGCCCGTTACCGTGGCATCATTATCCACGTTGCCCGCATCTTTCTCCTCTTGGGTAACCGTGTAGGTAGCTGTGCCCGTTGTGCTCTCGCCCGGGGCAAGTGTCGTTGCTCCGAGTACAATCGGATCCGTGATTTTCGGATCATCGATGGTAATCGCGTCCATCGTCACGTTGCCGATATTCGTCACCGTGAACGTGTATTCAATGGTATTGCCGTCCGCGGATAGCACACCCGTTTTGGCGAAGGACAATGCGGGATCAGCCGGAACTACCACTTCGGTCGGTACACCCGGATCGCCCGGCGTGCCGGGGTTATCCGTGTCTGGTGTCGATGGAACCGGCGTTATCGGCGTAGATGGATTACCTGGGTCGGTAGTCGGCGGTGTGCCTGTCGTTGTGGCCAGGTTCTCTACCGCACCGGCATCTTTCTCCGCTTGGGTAACCGTGTAGGTAGCCGTGCCCGTTGTGCTCTCGCCCGGGGCAAGTGTGATTGCTCCGAG
>NZ_JAYKZZ010000049.1:0-2827 GCF_035818675.1 Parapedobacter flavus | reverse complement strand
TCACCGGGCTATTTCCCAGGGCCAGGTAGGGGTTTGCGAACTGCTGCGCCGGATCGGGCACGCCCCACCGGCCTATCGCCGGATCGTAGAACCTTGATCCGAAGTCATACAGCTTCAGTCCGTCCTGGGATTCCTTTCCGCTGTAAAGGTAATTGTTTTTCGGTGAACCCGTACGGATGTATTGCCGGTACTGCAGGCCGAACGGGTAATAATCCGCCGTGACATTGGGCGAGGTCACGTTGGTGCCCTGGACGAAGCCGACACGGTTGTTGTTTTGGTGGTCTTTCAGGAAATAGTGGTAGGTGTAGGTGGTACCGCTGCGGATAATCCTTCCTTCCCGGTGGTGGATCAGCTCCATGGTCCCGCCCACGTATTCGATGCCATCGATGTAGTCGCGTGTCTGGCCCACGATGCCGCCCGCGCTGCGCAGCTTCCGTCCTTTTCCGTCATAGGTGTAGGTTACATTCCCCGCCGTGGCCGTCACGCTTTGCGGGAGGTTCAGGTAGTTGTAGGTGGTCGCGGTGATGTTTTTGCCGGTGCTGGCTGTGTTCACCCGCGTTTTCACGTTCCCGTTGGCGTCATAGGTGTAGGTGGTCGTTCCCGGCAGCTGGTAGTTCGCGTCCGTGGAAGTGGCCGCATCGGCAACGCCGGTAAGCCTGTTGCCCGCGTAGGTGTAGGTCAGGTTATCGATGACGGTGCTGCTGGTGGCGGTGCGGACCAGTGTCTTGATGTTGCCGTTCTTGGTGTAGGTCATTGTTTCGCGGCCCTTGTTGCCTGCCATGGCGCCCTGCGTCAGCCGCCCGGCCCCGTCGTACGTGTAGGTGTATGTGTCGGTCACCAAAGCCGGGGTGGTTGCCAGGTTGTGCCGCGTGAAGGCCTGCGAGGTGATGTTCCCGTTGTACTGCGGTGCGGTGCCCGCATTGTACCCCAGCACCTGCTTGAACAGGGGTGCGTCCGCCGTGGCCAGCCAGCCCCGCGTGTTGTAGCTGTAGGTGATGGCCTGCCCCCAGGCCGTCCCGTTGGTGCTGTGCAGCCGCTTGGTGCGCAGCTGCCCCACCTCGTTGTAGGCGTTCCGTGAGATGGTGGTCGCAGCGGCCCCGTTCACCGACTTCTTCGTGTCCGCCAGCCGGCCGCGGTGGTCGTAGGTATGTTCGGTCACCACCGTCACCGCCGGTGTGGAAGGGCTTGTTGTATGGTGCTTCCGTGTGCTTTTGGTCAGCTGCCCGTTGAAGTCGTACTCGTTGGTGATGTCGTCGAACTTATTCGCGTTGGACGACCCGCCCAGGTAGTGCTGTTTCCACTGCCGTACCAGCCGTCCCTCGTCGTCGTAGTAGTTCACCGTCCAGAGGTACGTGGCCGTGGTGCCGATCACCTTCACCTTGCTGGCAACCAGCAGTCCGCGGGTGAGCTTGCTGTAGCTGGCCGACTGGTTATGCGGAAGGCCGGGTATCCCCGCATAGTCGTCGTAGTAGTTTGCTTCCATCACATCCCGGTCGCCGGGTGCCGCACCCTGCGGCTGGGCGAGGTTTGTGTAGCCATGGAAATTACCCGCCGCCGTGGTGCGGTCCTCCCAATACGGGGGCTGGGTATTCACGTGGTTCTGTATCTGCTCCCGCGTCCATGACCGGTTCCGTTCGACGCCCTGTAGAATGACACGGCCCTGCCGGTCGTATTTGTAAAACGTGTTGTACTGCCCCGGGGTGAATCCCGGATAGGTTTCGCTCGCCTGCCGCGCGTCCTGGTGGAAGACCAGCATACCGGCAGGGTTGTAAACATAATTCTCCCAGCCCCTGCCGGGCTGTTTTTTCTCGATGAGCCTGCCAAGGCCATCGTAGCGGTACTGGTAGGCGAAGTTGTTCATCTCCGTGGCCGAGGGCAACCCGGAGTCCCTGTCGGGGTTTATCTCCGGGGGGAGCTCGAAGGCGAGGTTGCCCCGGTTATCGTATACGTAATAGGTGCTGAGCACTTCATTGGTGCCGTTGAACGTGCGTCGCAGCACCACCCGTCCCAGCTTGTCGGTGTATTCCTCCGTGGTATGGAGGCGGCTGGCGAACGTGCCGCTGCCGCCGGCCCAGTTCTCGTTTCGGGTCACGGCGACCGCCAGCTGCCCGATGCCGTACACGCCCTCGTTTACCAGCGTGGGGACACCCGATGTGGAAAGCGTCGCTGTGTACCGCGTGGCGCGCCGCATCGTGGCCACCGTGGCGTATGCCTCGGTATTGTTTTTATGGAACCCGCGGGCTACCGTCCTTCCCGATGCGGCCGTCCGGCTCCCCGCGGGTTGCCAGACCTCGCCGGGGAATCCCTGTTCCTTCACCCGGTCCAATGTTGAACCGTCGTATACGGTGATTGCGTATGCTTTGGTGGTGGTGGGCTGTCCTGCCGGGGCCGTGCCGCTATAGTATGTCTGCTGTGCCGTAACGGCGTTCGTCCGGAACGAGTTACCCGTGCCGGCGGGGTAGGGCATGTAATCCTTGTCCTGTCTTCCGACGGCATCGTAGGCGATCGGTTTCACCAGGTCCACCGCCGCGGGCGCGGCCTTGGAGGCTACGCCCTGCAGGGGCCTGCCGAGCCCATCGTAGTAGTCGATGTCCACGCGGACCTTGGTATGGTCGGGCATCGCCGTGCTGAGCGCGGCCGGCGTTGTGTAGGGCTGCATCGGCACGGCCGTGCGGATGTAGTTTTTCGTGGAGGTCTGTCCGTATGCGGCGGCAGAGAGCAGCAGCGATCCGGCAAGGATCCCGAAGTGGTGTGTCCTGAGCTTTCCCATGGCATCGGTCGTCTATTTGATGTTATAGGTATATTCCTTCAATATCCGTCCCTGGCG
>NZ_JAYKZZ010000048.1:0-2976 GCF_035818675.1 Parapedobacter flavus | reverse complement strand
CTTGAAGTCCTCCTTCACCAACAGGCTCGGACGGAAGTCCAGCCCACGGCTCAGGTTAAACAATGCCCCGCCGATGAAGTACATGTGCCGCTTGCGCCGGATGTTGTCCGTCGTGGTGTTGTCCCAACGGAAGATATTATTGCTCTGGTCGCCCGACAGCAGATCCATCACCGACACGCCCGCATACCACTTCGGGTTGTAATAGTACACCCCGAAGCGCACATCCGGCACCCAGTTGCTGATTTTACCGGCGGGGAGCACCTGGTCGCCCCCGTCGATCGGGTCGAGCACGCCCCCATCGAGGCTGTACTGCGTTACCCCGGCCCCAACGCCGAAGCTCAGCCGTTGCGTGTCTTCGTCGTTCAGCCGCAGGCGGAACGCGTAATTGGCATAGGCCGAGGTGGCTGCCTGCGGGCCGAGCTTGTCGGCAATGATCTGCATCCCCAGCCCGTGGCGCTTGTTGATCGGGTCCACGATACCGTCTATGGACAACAGGCCGGTCTGGGGTGCCCCATCGAGACCCACCCACTGGCTGCGCAGCCCCAGCTGGCCAAACCACTCCTCCTTGTAACCCGTATATGCCGGGTTCACACTCATCGAGTTGAAAATGTACTGTGTGAACTGGACGTTCTGCTGGGCCCTGATTTCATCGGACACCATCAAGCAGATCGTGAATATCACTAATGTTATAATGCGCTTCATAGCTATGCTTTACTTTATTATTTTTTTATCAGTACCCAACCTGCGTACCGTTCTTGGCGATTACTATCATGGGTGATAATCACGTAATAATAGGTGCCTTCATTTAACCCTTGCCCGTCCCAGTTATTCTGGTATTTGTTGTTGCGATACACCTCGTTACCCCAACGGTTGACTACGGTGATCTCAACGCGGTCGAAATTTTCGATGCCTACAATTTCGAATACATCGTTCTTGCCGTCGCCATTAGGCGTGAATACATTTGGTATCTTGAACGGACGGGCCTCGACGGTCACGCTGATCGTTGCGATATTCGATACCAATCCGTTCTCATCTATTACTTCATAACGGACGGTACTGGTACCGGTAAATCCATCGGCTGGTTCAAACGTCACCACGCCTTGTGCATCGACACTGTACCTGCCTTCACCAGGGATGGTAACCGTGGTAGCTGGATTTCCAGATGCATCGATCAGCCGGACCGTTGACGGCACGATTGGGCTGCTACCGGGCTGATCGTTTGCCAGTACAGTAATCGCAACCGATTGGCCGTATGGCGCAGTCGCCTGATCGTCATTCGCAGTCGGAGCTATTTCGGCGGCGACGCCTTCAACGGTCACCGTAATGGTAGCGACATTCGATTCCAATCCGTTCTCATCCTTTACCGTGTAGGTAACGGTGCTAATGCCCACGTATTCCGCATCGGGTACAAAGGTCACCGTGCCATCGGCACCTACCGTATAAGTACCCTCTCCTTCGATGGTTACGGTGGTTACGGCATCGCCGGTGCCGGGGTCAATGAGCCGCACCGTGCCGGCCACAATCGGCGTACTTCCGGCCTCGTCGTTGCCGATCAAGTTGATGGTAACCGGGCTACCTTGATTGGTGCTCGCGTCGTCATCGTTGGCGACCGGACCGAATACGCCGGGCAATTCAATTTCGGTCTCATCACCAGGGGTTCCGCCGTCGGGATCTTCCGCAACTACTTTTGCGACGTTGCGTACGCTGGTTTCATCCACATCAGCTGCCGTAATCGTGTACTTCAGCTCGAACGACTGGGTAGCTTTTGGTGCCAATGTTTCGATGCTGGCGCTCCATTCGGGAAATAGCACGTCGGTAACCACTGCATTGGAAAGGGTTACATTTCCGGTATTGGTTACCGTGATTGTATAGGTAATTACATCACCAACATTGCTGAATGACTCGCGATCGGCAAGTTTGGTGATGCTTATGCTTCCATTCTTGCCTACGGGTACTTCCACTTCATCCTCGTCTTCCGGATCGCCGGGGTTCTCACCTGTGGCGCTGGCCACGTTCAGCACGCCACCCTTGTCGATGTCGGCTTGTGTAACCGTGTACTCCAGTTCGAAGCTGCGGGTCGATTTCGGCGCAAGCTTGTCGATGCTGGCGCTCCACTCGGGGAACAACACGTCGGTGACCGTGTAGTTTTCCAGGGTCACGTTGCCCGTATTGGTCACTGTAATCGTGTAGGTGATGGCTTCACCTACTTCGCTGACCGTCGCCTTATCGGCAACCTTCGTTACCTCGATGCCGGGTTGTTTGTCGCTCGGTACTTCCACTTCGTCTTCATCTTCCGGATCGCCGGGATTCTCGCCGGTGGCGCTGGCCACGTTCAGCACGCCACCCTTGTCGATGTCGGCTTGTGTAACCGTGTACTCCAGTTCGAAGCTGCGGGTCGCTGTCGGCGCAAGCTCGTCGATGCTTGCATTCCACTCGGGGAACAATACGTCGGTGACCGTGTAGTTCTCCAACGTCACGTTGCCCGTATTGGTCACAGTAATTGTATAGGTGATGATTTCACCGGCAGTGCTTACAGTTGTCTTGTCGGCAACCTTCGTTACCTCGATGCCGGGTTGTTTGTCGCTCGGTACTTCCACTTCGTCCTCATCTTCAGGATCGCCGGGGTTCTCGCCCGTGGCGCTGGCCACGTTCAGCACGCCACCCTTGTCGATGAAAACTTTTGTAACCGTGAACTCCAGTACGAAACTACGGGTAGCTGCCGGAGCAAGTTCGTCGAAGCATGCATTCCACTCGGGGACCAATACGTCGGTGACCGTGTAGTTCTCCAACGTCACGTGGCCCGTATTGGTCACAGTAATTGTCTAGGTGATGATTTCACCGGCCGTGCTTACCGTGGATTTATCGGCGGTCTTGCTGACCTCGATGCCGGGTTGTTTGTCGCTCGGCACTTCCAATTCATCCTCATCTTCAGGATCGCCGGGATTCTCGCCGGTGGCGCTGGCCACGTTCAGCACG
>NZ_JAYKZZ010000047.1:0-3228 GCF_035818675.1 Parapedobacter flavus | reverse complement strand
GTTCGGTAACTGTTGTTCGCCCTTTTTGAAATAACTCTGCCATTTGCGCTTGCGTTAGCCAAACCGTTTCGTTTTCCAACCGGGTCTCAATACGGGTAATCCCGTCCTCACTTTGATAAATTAGGATATTGCTTGTTTTCTCTATCATTTTGTCAATCGGTCATGCCTTAAATTAAATGGGCGTTCTTATTTCCAGGTTGTATTAAAGATGCATTCCGAGTTCGTCGCTCACGGGCCCGGCAGAGTAGTACTAAGATAACGGAAAGTTGTACCTTTAGCCAAACGAAAACACTTCCCATGCTCATCGTAACCTGTGCGATCATCATCCGTGAAAGCAAAGTATTGATTTGCCAACGCAGCAGCACAATGAACTTGCCGATGAAATGGGAGTTTCCGGGAGGTAAGGTAGAACCGGGCGAAGACGATGCTGCAACCATTGTGCGCGAGATAAGGGAAGAGCTGCATTTGAACATTGAAGTGGTGAAACAGCTCGAACCGGTGGAACACGACTATCCCACTTTCCGGATTCGACTGATTCCCTTTATCGCTAATGTGGTAGGCGGCGCGTTGCTACTCGAAGAACACGTGGACGCCAAATGGGTAACCGTAAATAACTTGAACCAATACGACTGGGCACCTGCCGATATGCCGATTGTGAGTCAAATTCAGCAGACGCTGTCTGCTGAATTAAGTTAGCCCAAATTCCAGTTAATTATGAGCGTGTTTTGATTTTGGAAGCGGCAATATGTTTGCTAAAAATTTTTGCTTTTATATAAAGTAAAATGTACCTTTGCCATATAACCAAATGGCAACCTACTCATGGCAAAAAACAATAAATTGGAAGTAAAAGGGACGGAAATAACTGTTATTGCAGCCAGTACAGGTGATTTTATCTCCCTAACGGATATGCTAAAGGCAAAAGACGGTGACTTCTTTATCTCGGACTGGCTAAGAAATAGAAATACGGTAGAGTTTTTGGGAATATGGGAGTCGGTGAACAATCCAGATTTTAATTATGGCGAATTCGCCATAATTAAAAGTCAGGCCGGATTGAACAGCTATCGAATAAGCGTTAAGGAGTGGGTAGAAAAAACAAACGCAAAAGGATTGAGCGCTAAAGCAGGTAGATATGGAGGAACATATGCCCATGTGGATATCGCCTTTGAATTTGGAATGTGGATTAGTGCCGAGTTCAAAGTATACTTGATAAAAGAGTTTAAACGACTAAAACAGGAAGAAAGCAGTAGACTAAACGCTGAGTGGGATTTTCAACGTACGCTTGCCAAGGTAAACTACCACATCCATACAGATGCCATCAAGGAAAACCTGATTCCGGCGACGTTATCAAAAGCACAAGTTTCTTTCATTTATGCAAACGAAGCTGACGTGCTGAACATGGCCTTGTTTGGCAAGACAGCTAAGCAGTGGCGAGATGACAATCCGGATAAACAGGGTAACGTTCGGGACTATGCATCTATCGAACAATTGGTTGTATTGTCAAACATGGAAAGCACGAACGCGTTACTTATTCACCAAGAATTGACCCAATCCGAGCGATTGATCCAATTGAACCGGATGGCAATCATGCAATTGCGTTCGCTGGCAGTACACCGTAAATCGGTGACAAAACTGAAGAACGGCTAGCAAGAGAGGTCTAATAAAGCAGGTAGGGGGTGTTTACCTGATAATGCTTAGCCGCTATCGGGCGATAAAGCGGGTGATAAAAAAGGTTTGGTGTCACTTACCGCAGGCGTCCAAAATTCTATTTTATGGAGATATGGTTCGGTTTGCCGATGATCGACATGCCATAGCAGATAGCGCTTTTGGCGCTTGGGGTACTGTGGTTCGTGCGTGTATACCATACGTATGTGCACATCGCCCTTCTCGAATTCTTCGATCTTCTTATCCAACGGTATGCCTAAAATTGCTTTCGTGAGCTTTCGGTAAATGCCGGGCTGGTCCACTTTATAACTCACCAAAAACGCTGTGCAGAGCTCGCGGATGGAACGGCCGAAAAACGGCTGAAGCCTACTGACGACAAGCTGTTCGAATGTTTGCCCCGGAACATATTCATCGATGGATTTGACTAGGGGTACGGTGTGGAACGTGGGCATAATTGATGGTGTTTTGGTGACAAAGGTAATCGATCAATCTATTTATTGAAAGTCGAATCAAAAGTGTAAAACCTCGATTGGGCAAATCAGAAACCTTGATGCTATCATTGGACACAGTAAACGCACACACAATTATCCGAGGGTCAGCATCTCGCGTGAAACAATATGATTTGCCCATAAGATTCCGGGAATAATGTAGGGAATCATTGGCAAAAAAATCATTCAAATCGCCATCTCCACAGTCAAATGGTTCACATTGATGAAATAGCTCTTCACCATAAGGTTTTAAGGTACACTCGTCTAACAACAAAACAATGGGTCTATTTGATTTTGGCCTTGGCTAAAATCCTGGCAGCTCGGTTAATCTGTTTTGAAAAATCAATGGTAGCCCTCTTGTCGTTATTGGCATGCACCTTCTTTTCAAATGCTTCAGCCGCCTCTGATTTAAGAACAGGTATTGATTTAATTGCAATTGCCATAACTTTAAACTACTGGTTACAAAGATAATGACTTCTATTGACAACTACAACAAGCTTAACGCCAAAAAGCGGGAGCCACGCCCAAGCGCTGGGTGATTGACGGCCTGCTGATTAGCGGCAATGGATTTTTCTATAGCGGCAATGGCTCGCTGGATGACCTCCAGCTCGGCGTTGTACTTCTTTTGCTTACGGAGGATAATCATCATCCGATTATAGGCTTCGGCATTCAGGTGCTTACGACGGGTCAATGCACGGTATATTTTCAGTGCGTCCGCATGCTTTCCCTCCCTTTCAATTTGACGCGCTTCGTCCATGAGCGTTTGGGTGGCGATTTTCTTTTTGGCCATGGTGGGTCATTGTGCTTGGTATAGTTCGATAACAGATGAGTGGGGAAATTGGTTTGGATGCGGTTGTGTAACTGCTGCGGGCCCAAGTTAGCGGGCGACATGTTTCGCTTCTTTAAGGATATGAGGGCCAATATAAGGGCTGAGTGACTGTGGGGTGACGAGTTCTGGATCGCCCGAAGCTGAATTTGAGACAGATGAGGGCCGTTCTTATTTCCAGGTTGTATTGAAGATGGATCCTGATTTTACCGATCACCGAGAAACTTCGGAAGCAGTATGTCGGAATTTCCG
>NZ_JAYKZZ010000046.1:0-3340 GCF_035818675.1 Parapedobacter flavus | reverse complement strand
CTTAGTTTATAAAAAATCTGTCCAATGATTGGGGGGAATTATATTTCTCTCAAGGAATTCCTTTGATGGCAACATTACTTTCCGAAAGCGTTCAACAAGGAAACGAATTTATTGGGCAACTAGATGACAAGGAACTCTTGGACAAATTACTCGGTGAAAAAGGAAAGCTTCAGAATGAAAGAAAAATTCTACAGTCTTGTTCTTTGTTTAACCATATCGGCTTTGAAGATGACCAAAGAAAACAAATAGAATATATTGCTAGAAATAAAAACTTGACAAGTGTTGATATTCAAGATGATAATGTCTTAATAGATAGATTTCTTGAAACCTGCAATCACTATATACATAGACAGATTTTTGAACGTAGAGGTAGATTCATTAGTATGCGTCCCTTTCCGCTCGCTATGTACCTAGCTGGAGAATGGTTAGAAACCTGTTCATCTGAAAAGATGACAGAAATTATTGCTTCAATCTCTATGATTGAAGAGCATGAACACAAGACCAGTCTTTCCGATTCTTTTGCCAAGCAAATGAGATATCTGAATTTTAATCCAAAGGCAATTGAAATCATCGATAAATTAGTGGGACATTTCGGCCCTTTTCATGATGCGAAAGTTTTAAACACTGAATTGGGTTCACGCCTCTTTCGCTCATTTGTAGAAGTGAATCCAATAGCTACATCAAATGCCTTATGGAGTATTTTCGGAGATATGCCAATAGAACAACTATTTAATATTGATGAAGGAAGAAGAAATTTAATATGGGCATTAGAAAAACTATGCTTTGATAATCGAACATTTGAGCAAAGTGCAAAAACATTATTCTTATTTGCACTTGCAGAAAATGAAAAATGGTCGAATAACGCAAGTGGTGAAATAACTCATTTATTTAAGATACATCTTGCTGGTACCTCAGCAGATTTAGACCAAAGATTTAGAGTCTTAGAATGGCTTTCCCAGTATAGTGAAAATCACGATCAAGCGCAAAAGATGTTCTTACGATGCGCAAGTTCAGCCTTAAGTACCAATCATTTCGGAAGGATGATTGGGGCAGAGGAACAGGGAATGATAAAGTTAAAGGATTATGAACCGAAATCATACGATGAAATATTTGGATATTGGCGACGTATATTGGATATACTTTCAAATCGTATAGTTAAAAAAACTGATAGACAAGAAGACTATATTGGAGTGATCATCAATTCAATTCGTTCAATTACACTTTATCATGGTTTTGATTTATTAGTGGACTATCTGAATAATATATTTAACGTTAAAGATTGGGACTGTGAAGAGGGACTACGAGAGTTAAAACAAGTAAACAAATTTGACGACGTATATTTAACGGATAGGGATCGAGAAAACTTAAACAAACTTATCCAACAGCTTACAAAAAACGACTTCAGCTATCGATTCTTGCATGGCTTTGAAAATTTCTATCTTGATCATGAAGATACATCGTTTGAAAATCAAGTTCAATATTTCCATTCTCTAGCCGAGGAGTTTATTAAAGACGGTTATTCTTGGGAAGAGTATTTATTGATATTATACGCTTCAAAACCTAATTTCACTTATTATTTTGGACAGAAGATATATTCTATCATAAAAGATGATGAGAAAAAGGTCATTAAGTTTATTAGTCAATCTATAAATGCGCTAGAAACGATTAAACCAGAACAGCGCAATTACACTATTTTAGCAGGGTTCATATTCAATTTATCAGCAGAGGCAAAAGACTATTTTTATAAAAATATTATCGACTCTTCAATCTCTAATACTGCATTATATTATTTCATAAGTCAAGATAAAGATGGTGGTAGATATTTCGACTATATCTATTTTTATTTAGAAAATAACCCCGAAAGCATTGAGGAACTTATCAAGCATTCATTTAGAGAGCCTATTTTAAATATTACCACTGATGAGGTTATAAAGTTTTTAACCAAGATCTCAGAAAAGAATAAAAACGGATATTTATTAACTATAGAAGTTTTATTTAAATATACTCTTAATTCTAACGAACTATCCGATGAGCTAGTTTCCTTTATGAAAACCTTTATTTACGAAAATGTACAGCACATACACCTTAATGACAGCAGAATTTCAACAATAATTATTGATTTTTTGAATAGAGAAAATGACCCCGAGTTTGCTGATTTTATTCATAAATCAATCATCGAGACTATATCGTGGAATAACACATACCATCTAGATCATTATGTATCATCAATCTATGAAGTTTTAATAACGCGATATTTTGATTCTATATGGTCAAGTCTAAGTAGATATTTAATCGGTACTGATGACTTATATGTGAAATTCTATGGATTAAAATATATACTTGGTTCTAGGATTGGAGGATACATTGGAAGAGTTGGTGTATTATTTAAAAGTGATATAAAGCCAATTTTTGATTGGGCTAACGAAAACATACCATTAGCTCCGGAAAGGTTAGCTATGTTAGTGCCAATATATGATGGTCATAATAATCAATATAATCAACTACATCCTATAACGCAGAAACTAATAGATGATTTTGGAAATATTAAAAATGTATTATCTGAATTAAATGCTAACATGGGGACTTATTCTTGGACAGGATCTATTGTTCCTTTGCTCAAATCACAATTAGAGATATTTAAAACCTTAATTAATCACAAACATGAAAATGTACGAGATTGGGCAAACTATAAAATAAAACAAATCGAAAAAGAAATCATTTTAGAAAATAATAGAGATCAAGAATTGTATTTATAGATATCATTAAGATTATCTAATTTTGGATTTATTCTCTATAAAAGGACAGATAATAAGCGCTACTTCATTGGTTTTCGCTTTTGGTTTTGACCTTTAACTTGGATAAGTTTATTATTCTTATCTATGTTTATATTATCTTGATTTTGTATATCTTTCAACTGATTCAATCGCCTCAAATCCTCCAATAAAAGGTTCGAGTTTTGTACCAGCGGGGTCACCACAATAGAAAGCCATTTTTCATCTGGAGAAACGGCTTTTTTGCATTTCTAAGGGCAGATATGTTACTAGTGGATTACTTTAATCGAAATCGAAGAAATCGCCCAGAAAGGACTTTTTCTTCTTTCGGTAACCCCCGTGGCGGTCGTCGCCCCTTTCCTGATAACGACGGTCGGGATAAGGGTCCCGGTTGCCGGTGGTTTGTGGATATTCCTTTTCGGACTGTTCAATGATTTTATCCAATTCCCCGCGATCCAGCCAGATGCCGCGGCATTTGGGGCAGTAATCGATTTCCACTTGGTTACGTACCGACATTAACAAGGTGTCTATTTCGGAGATATGGGGCCGATGTTTTCGGTCGATACTGG
>NZ_JAYKZZ010000045.1:0-4756 GCF_035818675.1 Parapedobacter flavus | reverse complement strand
CGCCCACCACGCAATGGGTGAGGCGATGACAATGGCCAAACACACAAATTTTATAAAGTCTTTAGATAGCAACCCCACGATACCCGCTACCGAAGCACCGAGTACTTTGCGGATACCGATTTCCTTCACACGCAGGTTCAGCGTATGCACGATGAGCCCAAAGATGCCCATGGTGGCCAGCAACATCGTGAGCAGACTAAATACGCGGAATAGCCCCTGCAATTTTTCTTCTGCGGCATATTGGTGGGCTAATGTCTCTTTGACCACCTGGATATCAAACAACTTTTCGGGGTAAAGTTCTTTCCATACCGCAGCGATATCGTGCATAACGGCGGACTCCGTTCCCGGGTGTGTACGGATAAGCAACGCTCCGTAAGCGGGGTCGCGATAACCTACGATAACCGTCGGCACCGTTTGTTTATGGAGGGATTCGCTGTTGAAGTCTTCAATGATACCTACCGGGATGATGCCTATTTGCTGCAAAGGATGGTTCAATCCGGATACTTGGAGCAGACGGGCGGTGCTGGCCGTCATCAGGCACGGCCGTAAACCATCCATGGCTTCAAAATCGTTGGCTTGGATGGCATCTCCCATATTGGCCGGATCAAGGAACCGCCCTTCGGTTAACCGCAGCCCCAGTGTTTGGGCCATATTAGCCTCGCCGTCGATGTACCACAGTTCGATCTGTTTGCTGGGGTTTTGCGGATCGGGCACGTGCTCCAGCATCGGCCCCGCACCGTCCGTGGGCAGCCAATTGCTGAAACTCAGGGATTGGATTGCCGGGTTTCTCAATAATTCGGTGCGCAGGGTGTTTGCTTTGTTATCCCATGAGACATGGTTGATGCTGAGCAGCCCCTCGGTGTCAAAACCCACGTCTTTGGTTTTGAGAAAATCCACCTGTTGCTGAACAACCAGCATGGATACCAGGATAGCGATGGAAATAGCGAACTGGGCTACAACCAGGCTTTTTCTTAAAAATCCCTGACTGGCTCTGCCTGCGTTCAGCACCCGTTGCATGGTACCCACGGCGCGAAAACCCGATACCAACCACGCCGGGTATAGCCCGCTGAACAGGCAGATGGAAAAGAACGCGATAAGGGCGTAGACAAGGTAAATCCCCGCGGCCGTGAAACTGAATGCCAGCGGATGGCCGATAAACCGTTCCATGGCTGGGAATGCCAATTGATAACATAACACGGCCAGGCAACCGGATACGCTGAAAATGAGCAGCGATTCGAGGAGAGACTGTAACAGGATCCGCTTGCGCGAAGCACCGAGTATTTTTTGTACGCCTGTTTCCTTCAGGCGGCTGCTTGCGCGGGCCGTGCTGAGGTTGATATAGTTGATGCTGGCAATGAGCAACAACAATGCGGCCACGGCAGCAAAAATATAGCTGTGCTGTATATTGCCTTTTACCAATTGATAGGCTGGGAAATCCGTTTCCAAGTAAATGTCGGCCATCGGCTGCAGGGCAAACCGCATGTTGTCATTTTCGGTAAACTGGGCGTACCAATGGTTTATCTTTTGTTCGAACAGCCGAGGGTCGGTCCCTTCGCGGAGCAGGAGGTAATGCCGGGCATACTGCATGCCTGGACCTTGGCCGTCTTTCGCAAGCGCATGTTCTTTGCGCTCCTTAAGTAATATCATATCGGCCCGCAGGTGGGTGTTCGGGGGGATATCTTTCATTACGCCCGCTACAATATATGTTTGGGCATGCTCACCGTATTGGGGTACATCGTATATCTGCTCACCCAACGGGCTTTTCCCGGCAAAATGGGTCTTGCTGAACGATTCGGATACGATGATTTTATTGATATCTCCGGCCGGATCAAGGTCTTCGTGCGCAAGCAGGCCGATATCCAATAATCGTAAGGCTGTCGTGTCCGCATGGAGCATTGTCGCTTCGAGCGGAAGTTGGTCGGTTTTTTCGATTTTCAGGTGAGCGGATACGGGATAGGTTTCACTGTAGTCTTCCACTTCCGGAAAGTACTGTTTCAGTGCAGGAGCAAGTCCGGCATATACCGTCCCGCCCTTTTGGGAATAAGCGCCTCCACCCTCCCGGATAGACAGCAAGCGGTAGGTGTCGGCCGAACGGCTCCATTGCTTGTCGTATGATAGTTCATCGATGACGACCGTACCGATCAACAAACAAGCGGTTATACCCAAGGTTAAACCGAAGACATGGATAAACGTATACAGTTTCCCTTTCTTCAAGGTGCGGAGGGCGATTTTTAAGGCGTATTTCATACTTTAGTATTCAGTACAAAGTAGTTAGTACTTAGATTTAGGCGTCAGCAAACCAGCCTGTCTTTACTCCTTTGTTCTTTTTGTTCTTATTTTATTTTAGACATTAGACAACAGATTGGCCGTCGTCTTTACTCCTTGCACTTTTCATCCATATTCCCCTACCATTTTTTGAGCCAAGAACGTAACGAATTGTTGATTAGCGTATTGGGTTTATTTTGTTGGGCGATAGTGTTCGATATCGAACACCAATTGTTCACTTGCGGACAGTGTTGAGGCGGCGGCGGGTTTGTTTAACTGCGCCAAAACCGTGTTTTTTTTCGACTTTTGGCGCGATATAGATTTTTATATCACGCCAAAACCCTGTTTTTTTCATGGTTTTGTCTTTGCTCAATAGCGTTAAATTGTGGAGGGTATTTTGGAAGAGGTAATTTATCCCAACAAGTCTTCTTCGGTCATTTTAAAATTGGTCTTAAAGTGTGCTTTGACTTTCCCTTCCAGTAAGCCGAGCTTTCGTATGGGTTTGTTGGCATGTGATTCCGGGAGGAAATAACCTACGACTTCTTTCTTACAGTGGTAAGTAATCGCAAATCCGACACCCGACTTAACTTGCTCAAACACTTTGGCAAAGCGCGTCTTGAATTCACCAACTGTTATCGTTTTCATCCTTTTTCAATTGCTTATGAGAGCTCAATGCAAATTATGATTGCCCTGTGTGTCAATATGCTGATTGTACAGCCGAAAGAGAAAAGCAAGCAATATCTTTTAGCCCGTTATTAGTCCAATATTAGCCGTTTTAGCCCTTTATTAGCCCTTCCTATTAAGCGTATAATAGGTTCCTCTCCCAGTAGTACCTGTTTTATTTATTAATTCCTTGCTCACAAGATCTTGTAAGTCAAGTGTCGCTCCTGGTTTGCTTATACCTGTGATCCCCTGGTATAATCGATTGGTAATACTCCCATGTTTCTTAATATACAGTATCGCCTTGACCTGCCTTTCATTGATCTCCAGCATACGGAGATGTTCTTCGGTGTAGATATCTTTCAGAAAGACAATACTGATACCTCCTTGATTTTCTTCAATAACCGGTTCGGGTAGCCCTGCGTCTTTACACGCCTCCAAGATATTGTTTGTGCCACGCCCCCAAGCTTCCACGTAACCTGCCTTGAAAAACACATCGGCAATATTCCTGTTCCGTGGGTAAGAGGAATGTTCACCCTTTAATTCGGCTATGGTTAATTCCTCCGGCAAAGTACCCGGATTCCATAAATGTAAGCGGTCATCGTAAACACGAAGAAAAATCCAAGTACTTGAATAATCCTTATGGATAATCGAGTTCAATACGGCCTCACGCAAAGCTGGTTCGGGGTATTCAAGAGGTTCCATGCGTTCAAGTCCTTTGTAGGAGATAGGCCTGATGAGGTAACGATCCTTTAATTTCTCCATGGCCTTTTCGACCATGGTCAGTAGATTGGTTTCGATAATATCCTGAAACAGCAGGTCGCTTGAACTCTTGCCAAACCGGCCAATCTTGAAGCTGGTCGTCGGTGAAATCGAATGAGGTCGTTTACCAAAAAGCAACATGGCCGCGTTCGTAAGCTCGCCGTCTTTAGAAAGCAGGTTCAGCCGTTTCATAAGAAGCAGCGTGTCTTCTTCTATGGCAGATGCCGGAATACGTTCCTTGCTTATGGCCTTTTTCAAAAAATTCTGTATGGTTTCCGCATCCAAATCGTCAACCGTGGCATGGGAAATAGGAATATCCTCCCAACTCTTTCCGCTTTTCTTCAATAGCCAATTGTGCAGAGCTGTTCCTTTGAGTTCCTGCTTGGTACTGCCACTTCGATAGTGATAGATACCATGATACGAAATAGGCACGGTGCTTTGTGGTACAATGATTTCTAAGTAATGCTTCCCATCTTTTCATGCATGTTCACATCCACGACAAGGCCTAACTGCTGGACGATTTTGTTTGGTAGATCATCCATTAGTTTTCGGTAGCCGTCCAGGCCCGTCACATCCCCCATATCATTGATACCAATATATATTTGACCACCCTGTGCGTTGGCAAAGCCACATACCCATTTCAAGTATTCGTCACGCCATGATTGTTTGTACTCTATATTTTGCTGTTCTGGCATATTTTTGTATCAATGATTAACAAAAATACGTTTTATTAACGGTATGTCTTTACAATGCATTAGACAACCACTCCCTGAGGTTCTGTATGTTGTCGCTTAACCTGCGTTCCACCACTTTGGCATAAACCTGCGTGGTGCGGCTCGTGGGTCCGAACATCTTCGATAGACGTTATCGGCGCTCCGTTGCTCAAAGTTACGATAGTGGCAAACATCCGTCATTGGATAGCGATACGGTAGGCAAAATCGTCGAGCCAATTGCTCATGGCCCACCACGCTATCGGCGAGGTGATTGTTCACTAGCGGACAGTGTTTGGAAAAGGCTGTGGGCCTACCACAATTGCTTTAATCCCACAGACTGGTATTTGCCGATGTTT
>NZ_JAYKZZ010000044.1:0-5577 GCF_035818675.1 Parapedobacter flavus | reverse complement strand
GTAGGTTTTGGCGCCGACCTACTCTCACGCCTTTTACGGCAATACCATCGGCTCTGGCGGGCTTAACTGCTCTGTTCGGTATGGGAAGAGGTGATCACCGCCGATATAGGCGCCAGAAAATCATTATGACATATAGTGGAAGAAAACAGGTTCGAGGGAGGATGGGAGAAGGCAACGGGTTTATCTGCTTTGAAAGCTATGGGGCTATTAGTACCGCTCGGCTTTGGTGTTGCCACCTTTAGACCTGCGGCCTATCGACCCCGTCATCTACGGGGGCCCTCATAAGGAACACTCATCTTGTGGCCGGTTTCGCACTTAGATGCTTTCAGCGCTTATCCAAACCCGACATAGCTACCCAGCGGTACGCCTGGCGGCATAACTGGTTCACCAGCGGTCGGTCCAGCCCGGTCCTCTCGTACTAAGGCCAGCCCCACTCAATGTTCCCACGCCCACAACAGATAGGGACCGAACTGTCTCGCGACGTTCTGAACCCAGCTCGCGTGCCACTTTAATGGGCGAACAGCCCAACCCTTGGGACCTTCTCCAGCCCCAGGATGTGACGAGCCGACATCGAGGTGCCAAACCTCCCCGTCGATATGAGCTCTTGGGGGAGATCAGCCTGTTATCCCCAGAGTACCTTTTATCCTTTGAGCGATGGCCCTTCCATTCAGAACCACCGGATCACTATGTCCGCCTTTCGGCCCTGTTCGGCTTGTAGGCCTCACAGTCAAGCAAGCTTATGCCATTGCACTCCACGTACGGTTACCAAGCGTACTGAGCTTACCTTTGAAAGCCTCCGTTACCTTTTTGGAGGCGACCACCCCAGTCAAACTACCCACCAAACAGTGTCCCCCGCTTCAGCGGGGTTAGGAACCGGATACGCAAAGGGCGGTATTTCAAGGTTGGCTCCACAGATCCTGGCGAACCCGTTTCGCAGCCTCCCGCCTATCCTACACATCACGTACCCAATCCCAATGTTAAGCTGTAGTGAAGGTTCATGGGGTCTTTCCGTCCCGTTGCGGGTAACCGGCGTCTTCACCGATACCACAATTTCACCGAGCTCATGGCTGAGACAGTGCCCAGATCGTTACACCATTCGTGCAGGTCGGAACTTACCCGACAAGGAATTTCGCTACCTTAGGACCGTTATAGTTACGGCCGCCGTTTACCGGGGCTTCGGTTCAATGCTTCGCGGGCGAACCCACTAACATCCCCCCTTAACCTTCCGGCACCGGGCAGGTGTCAGGCCTTATACCTCATCTTTCGATTTCGCAAAGCCATGTGTTTTTGTTAAACAGTCGCCTGGGCCTTTTCACTGCGTCCCACGTTGCCGTGGGAGCCCCTTCTCCCGAAGTTACAGGGCCATTTTGCCGAGTTCCTTAGCCATGATTCACTCGAGCACCTTAGGATTCTCACCCCAACCACCTGTGTCGGTTTGCGGTACGGGTTTTGATGGTCTGAAGCTTAGCGGATTTTCTCGGGAGCTGGATTACCCACACTATCGGCGCCGCCGAAGCTTTGCCGTACTATCGGGTTTCAGCAGGGTTCCCGGATTTGCCTGGGATCCCTATACCTACGCCCTTCAACGCACTATTCCGTCAGTGCGCGGTGGTGTCACTTCTCCGTCCCCGCGTCGCAACCATCAAAAGTACGGGAATATTAACCCGTTGTCCATCGGCATCCCCCTTCGGGTTAGCCTTAGGCCCCGACTGACCCTGATCCGATTAGCGTTGATCAGGAAACCTTGGTCTTTCGGTGGGGGGGTTTCCCACCCCCCTTATCGTTACTTATGCCTACATTTGCTTTTCCAGAAAGTCCACCGCAGCTCACGCTGCGGATTCGCCCCCGCTGGAATGCTCCCCTACCGGTATTTACATACCCCATAGCTTCGGTAACACGCTTGATGCCCGTTCATTATCCACGCCCGGCCGCTCGACTAGTGAGCTGTTACGCACTCTTTAAATGGATGGCTGCTTCCAAGCCAACATCCTAGCTGTCTGTGCAGCCGGACCTCGTTAGTCCAACTTAGCGTGTATTTGGGGACCTTAGCTGATGGTCTGGGTTCTTTCCCTCTCGGCCCTGGACCTTAGCACCCAGAGCCTCACTGCAGAGTATATCCCGCGGCATTCGGAGTTCGTCTGGATTTGGTAGGATGTGACTCCCCCGCACCCAATCGGTAGCTCTACCTCCGCGGGACTAAACCTCCACGCTGTTCCTAAAAACATTTCGGGGAGTACGAGCTATTTCCCAGTTTGATTGGCCTTTCACCCCTACCCTCAGGTCATCCGGAAACTTTTCAACGTTTATCGGTTCGGTCCTCCAGTACCTGTTACGGCACCTTCAACCTGCCCAAGGGTAGATCACAAGGTTTCGCGTCTACCTCCACCGACTATGCGCCCTATTCAGACTCGCTTTCGCTTCGGCTGCGTCCCTGAAGGACTTAACCTTGCCGGTGAAGAGTAACTCGTAGGCTCATTATGCAAAAGGCACGCCGTCACACCATAAAGATGCTCCGACCGCTTGTAGGCACACGGTTTCAGGTTCTATTTCACTCCCCTGTTCGGGGTTCTTTTCACCTTTCCCTCACGGTACTGGTTCACTATCGGTCTCCCAGGAGTATTTAGCCTTGGCGGATGGTGCCGCCGGATTCCCACAGGGCGTCTCCGACCCCGCGGTACTCAGGATCCCACTAGGCTGGCTTTGCTTACGTGTACGGGACTATCACCCCCTACGGTACCGGCTTCCCTTCCGGTTTCCACTTCGCTAATCCAATGCCATGTTGTGGTCCTACAACCCCGGATATGCCGTAACATGTCCGGTTTGGGCTGTTCCGCTTTCGCTCGCCACTACTTGCGGAATCACTATTGTTTTCTCCTCCTACGCCTACTTAGATGTTTCAGTTCAGCGCGTTCGCGTATTATACGGTTATCCTTCAGATAACCAGGTTGCCCCATTCGGAAACCACCGGATCAATTCCCATTTGCGGATCCCCGGTGTTTATCGCAGCTTGTCGCGTCCTTCATCGCCTCTGGGAGCCTAGGCATCCCCCGTGTGCCCTTGTCTACTTTCTTTACCGCACGGCCCTTTTGCTACCGTACGGCTGCTTTTGGCTTCCCGCTCGCGCGGGAATGCCTCTGTTGCCTTCTCTTTCTCTCTCTTCTTGTTTTCTTCCAATATGTCAAAGAACTTTTTTCAGTACTTGGTACTTAGTATCCAGTATTTAGACACCTGACAGGGCTAACTACTATGTACTCCGTACTATCTACTGAACAGTGGAGAATAACGGATTCGAACCGTTGACCCTCCCGACTGTAGGTCGGGATGCTCCAGCCCCTTCCGGCTGATTTCCTTGGTGGAGAATAACGGATTCGAACCGTTGACCCCCTGCGTGCAAGGCAGGTGCTCTAGCCAGCTGAGCTAATTCCCCGAATCGGTAGTCCCGAGCAGACTTGAACTGCTGACCCCTACATTATCAGTGTAGTGCTCTAACCAACTGAGCTACGGGACTAGCTTTTCTCTTGCCTGTCGGATACCGTGTAAGGGAACGGTGTCCTATTCTTCTTTTCTCTTTTGAATCAATTGATAACATGCGCATAACGAGCACCGACCGGTACCCTAGAAAGGAGGTATTCCAGCCGCACCTTCCGGTACGGCTACCTTGTTACGACTTAGCCCCAATCACCAGTTTTGCCCTGACACGCCCCTTGCGGCAACATGCTTCAGGCACCCCCGGCTTTCATGGCTTGACGGGCGGTGTGTACAAGGCCCGGGAACGTATTCACCGCGTCATTGCTGATACGCGATTACTAGCGAATCCAACTTCACGGGGCCGAGTTGCAGGCCCCGATCCGAACTGTGAACGGCTTTGCGGGATTGGCGCCCTGTTGCCAGGTGGCTGCCCGCTGTACCGCCCATTGTAGCACGTGTGTAGCCCCGGACGTAAGGGCCATGATGACTTGACGTCGTCCCCGCCTTCCTCACTGTTTGCACAGGCAGTCTGGATAGAGTCCCCACCATTACATGCTGGCAACTATCCATAGGGGTTGCGCTCGTTGCGGGACTTAACCCAACACCTCACGGCACGAGCTGACGACAGCCATGCAGCACCTAGTTTCGCGCCCCGAAGGGAACATCCATCTCTGGATGCGTCGCTAACTTTCAAGCCCGGGTAAGGTTCCTCGCGTATCATCGAATTAAACCACATGCTCCTCCGCTTGTGCGGGCCCCCGTCAATTCCTTTGAGTTTCACCCTTGCGGGCGTACTCCCCAGGTGGATGACTTAACGCTTTCGCTTGGGCGCCGGCTGTGTATCGCCGACACCGAG
Organism: Parapedobacter flavus; assembly: GCF_035818675.1. Lineage (NCBI taxonomy): Bacteria > Pseudomonadati > Bacteroidota > Sphingobacteriia > Sphingobacteriales > Sphingobacteriaceae > Parapedobacter > Parapedobacter flavus. The sequence continues at coordinate 1,253 of NZ_JAYKZZ010000044.1, read as the reverse complement.
TCATCATCGTTTAGGGCGTGGACTACCAGGGTATCTAATCCTGTTCGATCCCCACGCTTTCGTGCATCAGCGTCAATCGCGCCTTGGTAAGCTGCCTTCGCAATCGGTGTTCTGTGGCATATCTATGCATTTCACCGCTACTTGCCACATTCCGCCTACCTCATCCGCATTCAAGCGCGCCAGTATCAACGGCACTGCGATGGTTGAGCCACCGTCTTTCACCACTGACTTAGCACGCCGCCTACGCACCCTTTAAACCCAATAAATCCGGATAACGCTCGGATCCTCCGTATTACCGCGGCTGCTGGCACGGAGTTAGCCGATCCTTATTCTTTAGGTACACTCAGCCCCCGACACGTCGGGGGGTTTGTTCCCTAACAAAAGCAGTTTACAACCCGTAGGGCCGTCTTCCTGCACGCGGCATGGCTGGTTCAGGCTTGCGCCCATTGACCAATATTCCTTACTGCTGCCTCCCGTAGGAGTCTGGTCCGTGTCTCAGTACCAGTGTGGGGGATTCTCCTCTCAGAGCCCCTAGGCATCGTTGCCTTGGTAAGCCGTTACCTTACCAACTAGCTAATGCCACGCGAGCCCATCCGTCCCCTATGAATATTTGGCTGGAAGATGATGCCATCCTCCAGCGTCATGCGGTGTTAATCCCTCTTTCGAGGGGCTATCCCCCTGGGACGGGCAGGTTGCTCACGCGTTACGCACCCGTGCGCCACTCTCACCGGAAGTAGCAAGCTACCTCCGGATCCCGTTCGACTTGCATGTATTAGGCCTGCCGCTAGCGTTCATCCTGAGCCAGGATCAAACTCTCCATTGTAAAATGTTTGTCCGATCTGACCCGATCACTCGGAATCAATCTGTTATTATGTCTATTTACCTGATCGACTTAGGTCTGTCTTTTAACTTTCGCCTGAAACAGACTACTCGTTACGCTACATGAATATCAATATCTTTCAAGAACTTCCCCGCCTCCGCTCACGCTTCGGCCGATGTGCCATACCGGGTTACGAAACCCGACACCGCCTTTGTTTTGCCCCTTTCAACAGTCCCGGCCGCATCGCGCTGCCGAACCGGTGTGACCCGGTTTCCGTTTGGGATTGCAAAGGTAAAAACCTTTTTCAATCCGGCAAAATTTATTTTCACTTTTTTCCGATAACCCCGGAAACAACCCCAAAGCAAAATATAAACCGGAAAAAAACAAAACCCTCAACGAACAACCGCCTCCTCCGAAGCGGGATGCAAAGGTA
>NZ_JAYKZZ010000043.1:0-3303 GCF_035818675.1 Parapedobacter flavus | reverse complement strand
CCAATGACCTCCGTTAATCCGTCATATTCACCCCTCGTTTTGGCCCAATGACCTCCGTGATGAAATGCGAACTTTTTGGCCCAATGATTCCCGAAATCACTGGCCCGGCATTACCGTAAACCGTGGCCCAGTGACCTCCGTTATAGACACAAGGTTTCGTTACAATTAGGACAATTCATTTATTGTAATTTTTCATTTATGTGTTACCGGCCATTTCCCGTCTCGTTACGTAGGCCGGCATAAAGTATTTAGAACGTGTGCCTAGGGCTTTTATTGTCGTGTCCTCCAATGTAATCGAATTTACAATTTCGACAACGACCGCTACTGTGCCGGTTTCGGGTCGCCGTGAGCTAATGGGCAGAAAGCGCACTGCGTGCCGTAAGTTGGGTGCCTTTGACGATGAATTGGCCCTTTTCAGCGACATCAGTGGTCACTGTGCCAATTTGCGTATGGTCGAGTGTGATCGTAGTCCCGTTACCCACGGTTAAGTCGGCGTGCCCTAGCGCATTGCGTTGGATATGCACCATGCCGGCGCGGTCCGTTCGCGCCGTAAGGGAATCGATCGCCAAGCTATCCAGGGTGACCTCCATTCCATCAGCTGCAAAAACATCCATAGCGGTGGCGCTGAACCCTTCGATGGTGACGAAGCCTTTCTGGTGGTGAAGCCGCGTAAACACGTGGGTGCCTTCCGGTAAGTCCAGGCTATCCAAGGGCGTTCCCGCAGCGGTTATCGCCACCAGCTCGGGGCATTCGATGATGATTTCCGGACGAATCCGCATATTGCCTTCGTACTTTTTATGATGGTCGATGGTAACCTTCAAGGTCGAGCCCACCTGAGCCACATGGATAAAACCGAGGTATTTAGTATACCGCACGGCAAACCGGTCGGCACGTTTCACGATAATTTGCAATGCCATGCCCTGCGGGGCGCTACCCGAAAGTTCGATGGAACGAAAGTCCGTTACGGGAAACTCCGCTAGCCTGACAGAGGTATGCATTCTCATGGCCTTAAACCGGCTTTTCAGCGTCAACGCATTAACAATAGCGGCTGTAACCAATAATAGTACGGCCACGGCCAATAATTTAGAGCTCGTCTTCATGATTGGTATAATTTTCTTTTAGGTACACCTCGTATCTTGCCGCAATTTCATCCGGCGAGATGCCCAATAAATACATGTTTCTAAAAAATTCAGGCAGGTCGCGCTCCAGAAAGCGCTCTCGTTGCTGTTTTTTGATGTGGCGCTTCGCCTGCTCGGCCACAAAAAAACCAATACCCCGTTTGTTGAAAATGACGCCCGACTGCTGGAGGTGCTCATATGTACGCATCACCGTGTTGGGATTTACCTGGAGGTCCGCCGCGAGTTCCCGCACCGAAGGTATCTTCTCGTTAACCACCCACCGGCCCAAAAGGATGTGCTCATTCACATAATCCGCAATCTGCAGATAAATGGCATCTTTACTTTTAAACTCCATATCAGGCCTCTTTTTCGCGTAGTTTATAATAAGATAAAACCCAGAGCAATACCGTGACGGCGATCGAAAGTGCTACTACCCAGTAGGGCCAATCCGGGGTTTCTACTTGATACGTCATACCGCCGTCCTCAATGAACACCGGCATGAATGGCAGTAGTGGGGCTTGCTGGATGTCCAACTGGAACAACACGTTATATAAAGTACCGTTGACCATCCAATACGCCAAGATAAAAAGAAGCAGTGCCAAGGCCGTCTTCAATACGGCCATTCTCCGGAATACCAACGAACCGAACAGGGCAAACGCGTGGAAAAACACGTAAGCCAACACCAGTACTAAAACCACAGGAACCTTGTCCGAGTCGTCCAGCAACTGCCTATAATCCGACAGGCCAGCCACCTCGTAACCGCGGGCTGAATAAAATTGCGTCACGACGTAACGCACCACAAAAAACACCGCATTTGCACAAATCACATAGCCGCCGAAAGACACCAACCAACCCAACAGGAACTTCTCAAATCCCGAAGCCGGCAGCATCAATTGGAAGATACCTTCCCTCGGTCGTTGGTAGGTTTGAAAAATCCCGACCGTAAAAATAAATAAGCCACCATAGATTGCCATCAAGTACACGAAAAATTGCTTGCCGGCAACAATGGCTTCGTTTGGATAGGAAGAAATTAGCAATACGAACAAGCCAACTATCACACCGGAGAATACAAGGCAACTGATTAAATAGGCCTTCACATTCTTTCTGAAATGACTGCCAACCAAACGGAAAAACCGGCTCCAATCAAATATGTCATTCATCATGCTTCCTCCTTGGTTAGATAATCCAACAATATCCCCGATTCACTGACCACCGCATTGAATAATAGTTCGAGATCGGGCTTGCTTGATACGCCTTCGGGATTAGGCAGGATGGCGTGCGTACCATCAAATGCTTCCTCTCCATACAAAGCGGACGACCCCGCCCCTCCGGATACTTTCCCGAAACGGATTTGCGCCGTCAGTCGTTCCAATGGGGCATGAAGTTTAATCGTCCCATCATGCAATATGATGACCGAATCGATGAGGTTATCCAGGTCCCTTACCTGATGCGTAGACAACACAATACAGCGGTCTTCGTCAAATGCTGATGCCAACACTTTGCGGAATTGTACCTTCGAGGGGATATCCAATCCGTTCGTAGGTTCATCCATCACCAACAACTTGGTACGGCATGCCAACGCAAACGCCACCATGAATTTCTTTTGCTGACCCAACGAGAGCTTGGCGAGTGTCCGCTGCTCCGGCACTTCAAATGCCTCAAGGTAATCTGCCAACAATGCCCGGTCAAAGGCCGGATAAAATCCGCTATTCATTCTTAAAAAGGCTGTTGCGGTGTGGTCTGGTATATACGGTTCCTCCGGCAGGAAAAATACGCGACTCAGCACATCAGGACATCGATTGGCTGTGTCCAACCCATCCATCGTGGCGCGCCCGGCTGTTGGGTAGCGTAGCCCGACCATGTTTTTCAGCAATGTGGTCTTGCCCGAACCGTTCTTGCCGAGCAAGCCATAGATATGCCCGGCCCCTAGCGACAGGTTGAGGCCATTGAACAGTGGCGGTTGCTTTCGGTAACCAAATGACAAATCCGTCAATTGAATCATAATCTAGTGTATTAGTTTAATAGTACACTGCAAAAGTAATGGTTCGATTTAAAAATGCAAGAAAAATTTTAACTTTTTTGTGGAAAGGACCTCTTGAGAACAGGTTTAAGCTGCTGGGTAGCCGCATCATTGGCGGCATGGATGAGGATACCGCTACGCCCCGGAACATCCACCAACCTTAAG
>NZ_JAYKZZ010000042.1:0-7185 GCF_035818675.1 Parapedobacter flavus | reverse complement strand
ACCAAAAATTCTTGCCTCTCGGTCGTTGTCTCTTTCGTAAACTGAAACGTCTATGCCGTTTTGCTGTAATAATTTTGCCATAGTCAGTCCAACGGGTCCACCACCAATTATTGCAACGTTCTTATCACTAAGTAAATTCATTTGTTTGTCTGTATCTATTCGCATTGTCATTCAAAAATGGCACATAACGGGAAACGCATTGGCGAAGTGGCGGATAAATTGGACAAAAAGTTCAATTTAGCGAGAACGTAGCCGATGTGTTTCCACAGAGCTAACTTACAAATAAAAAGCGAATGTGGAACACATTCGGCGGAATAAAATGCAGAAACTTTCAATTTAGCACTTAACCTGCCATTTTGCCAATGCGATGTTATGTGAAGGAATTTTTAGTATCTTTGTATTCAAATAATTCACATTTTATGTATTTCAGCAAGCCTTGGTAATTAAAAATTAAAGTAAATTATTAAATCGTCTTTTTGAGACGGTTGCTATTTGGTACGTTAATTTTTAATTTAAAATAAGGTAATAATGAAAAATATAAAACCCTTAACTTTTCCGTTTAATTCGGAAAATAATACATCCATAAAACAAAGTCTTTTTCGATTTCGAGAATATTTTGATTCTTCTACAATTGTTGGTTTAGGCGAAAACGCACATTTCATAAAAGAGTTTTTTACATTCAGGCATCAAGTTATTGAGTTTTTAGTAACTGAATGTGATTTTGACACCTTGGCATTTGAGTTTGGTTTTTCTGAAGGATTAGAAGTTGATAAGTGGATAAAATCACAAATTCCATTCGACGATTTGGATAAGTTACTGTCACACTTTTATTATCCAAATGAGTTTAAAGATACTTTGCTATGGCTTCGTCGGTATAATCAAGACAATAATAATCAAATTACCTTTTTAGGTGTGGATATTCCTAAAAATGGAGGTTCTTATTTTCCAAACTTTCGTATTGTATCTGATTATTTGCAAAGACTTTCAATCGTTTCTTCTGATGTCTTACAGAAGATTTTAAATCTTGCTGAGAAATTTGATTTCTATTCGACTTCTCAGCTTGCGTTAAATTTATCGCTTTTTGATGAAGCTGAACATAATGAATTAAAAGCATTGCTATTAAAAGTTTACATTCGTTTGATTACTCTTCAACCAAAATTAGAAAGTTTAGAATTTCAATCGATAGTTCATCAAGTTAAAGGCTTGATTTATATGAATTATAATGCTGATGCTATGGAAAGTTTCATTACTGAAAGGGGAATTGAAGGAGATATGGGAGCAAAAGACCAGTATATGGCAGAAAGCATTGATTGGTTTTTGAAAAATTCACTTGGTAAAAAGATTATTTTGGTTGCCCACAATGCTCACATTCAAAAAACTCCGGTAGATTTTGATGGATTTATTAGTTGTTATCCAATGGGGCAAAGACTTTCGATGACTTTTGGAGAAAAATATAAAGCATTTGCAATAACTAATCTACGTGGAGAAACTGCGGCATTGTATCCTGATAATGATTATCAATTTGGCTTTAGGGTTGATAAATTTCCACTTGATTTTCCAGAGTCGGATTCTGTTGAATTTATTATGCAAGAATTTGGAGGAAAAGAATGCTGTTTACTAATGAACAGAAGTACGGAATTAAAAAATTGTAATAAGATTCGATTTGATTCGATGTGCCTAAAAACTGAAATAGAAGAAGCTTTTGACGGAATTTTTCTAATAGAAAAATCAACTGTTTCAGAAGTAGTGGATTGAGAATTTATAAATTTAATTTCGAAACGGCACTTTCTTTTTGGAGGTGCCGTTTTATTCTTTCACATAACGGTTCTCAGCTATACGCAGGCAGGGATTTTAACCACTGAACTTCCTACGAAGAACTGAACTTCAAATTTACCACTTTCCTGTCTTACGAAGCACGAACCCCCTGCTTGCGTATAGGTGATGTTATGCGGTCGGCTTTCATTTTCTCTTCTTTCTCGTTAATTTGTCAAGCAAAGTTACTAAATTTGCAGTAATGACAAAAAAGAAATTGCCCGTTCGTTTTACGGGTCAGCACTTTACTATTGATAAAGTGCTAATAAAAGATGCAATAAGACAAGCAAATATAAGTAATCAGGATACGGTTTTAGATATTGGGGCAGGCAAGGGGTTTTTTACTGTTCATTTATTAAAAATCGCCAACAATGTTGTTGCTATTGAAAACGACACAGCTTTGGTTGAACATTTACGAAAATTATTTTCTGATGCCCGAAATGTTCAAGTTGTCGGTTGTGATTTTAGGAATTTTGCAGTTCCGAAATTTCCTTTCAAAGTGGTGTCAAATATTCCTTATGGCATTACTTCCGATATTTTCAAAATCCTGATGTTTGAGAGTCTTGGAAATTTTCTGGGAGGTTCCATTATCCTTCAGTTAGAACCTACACAAAAGTTATTTTCGAGGAAGCTTTACAATCCATATACCGTTTTCTATCATACTTTTTTTGATTTGAAACTTGTCTATGAGGTAGGTCCTGAAAGTTTCTTGCCACCGCCAACTGTCAAATCAGCCCTGTTAAACATTAAAAGAAAACACTTATTTTTTGATTTTAAGTTTAAAGCCAAATACTTAGCATTTATTTCCTGTCTGTTAGAGAAACCTGATTTATCTGTAAAAACAGCTTTAAAGTCGATTTTCAGGAAAAGTCAGGTCAGGTCAATTTCGGAAAAATTCGGTTTAAACCTTAATGCTCAAATTGTTTGTTTGTCTCCAAGTCAATGGGTAAACTGTTTTTTGGAAATGCTGGAAGTTGTCCCTGAAAAATTTCATCCTTCGTAGTTCAAAGTCGGGTGGTTGTCAAGATGATTTTTTTGGTTTGGTGTCGTCTTTTAAGCTGCCGCATAACGGGAAACGCATTGGCGAAGTGGCGGATAAATTGAACCGAAAGTTCAATTTAGCAGTGACGTAGCCGATGTGTTTCCACAGAAGCTAAATTATTAAAAAAAAGCTGAATGTGGGACACATTCGGCGGAATAAAAAGCACAAAAGTTGAATTTTGAACTTAACCCGCCATTTTGCCAATGCGATGTTGAACTGAACAAGGGAAATGAGCGGTATCCTGCCAGACAGGATACCGACATTCACGAGGTTTCGATGGTTAGTGCGCCGCATCGGAGCGGGCCTGCTACCAGTCGTCGGTTAGACGACTGGCGACTTCTCGGTGGCAGCCCCACGGAGCCGAAGGAGCACCAGCCCCAACGAAACCAGTACCGCCATCGCCGTGGCGTAACAGATCACGGGCCACGCTGTGTCACCGTTTAAAAGTGCCACCGCCAATGTCCCGACAATGCTGACTATCAGGCTTTGAACGCAGAAGTAGAACGCGACCGCTGATCCCGCGATGTCGTCGAACTCTGCCAAAGCGCCGTTCGCGGTAACGGACACCGTGAAGACAATACCGACCGCGACAACCCACATCGGTAGGATGAAGGTGAGGAATGACGGCGAGCCGTAAAGTTCGCCGATCCCCAACAGGACCGCTCCGCAAACAAGCAACGCCATCCCACGCGCCACGCATCCTGCGATGCCCCATCTGGCGACAAAGGACTTCGCGAAACGGGTTGTCACGATCATTACAAGCGCGACAGTGGCGAAGGCAAAGCTGAATCCGATCTCGGAATATTCCGCTTGGCCTATGAGCACACGGGGAGCCGTCGAGAAGAAGACGAAGTAGGTGCCCATACCGGCGCTAAAGCCGACAGTGTAAACCCAAAAAGCCGGACTCGCGAAGATCGGCAAGACAGATCGGCGCGTCTTGACTTGATCCAGAGGGCGGGTTTCGTGCCACCTGAAACCCGCATTTAGGAGTGCGAGCATCGCCAGTATAGCCAAAGTAATGAATATCGCCTGCCATCCCAAGAACTCGCCGATCAATACTCCGGCGATAGGGCCGAGCGCAGGCACGAACGCCAGCATCGAACTGAAAAGGCCGTAGATGACGACACCCTCAGGACGGTTGGCATAAACGTCGCGAACCGTCGCGAACGTCGCCACCAGCATGGCCGACGCGCCCACTGCTTGAAGTAGACGGAAAGCGACAAAGGCCGGTGCAGTTGAAGACCAAGCTGCTCCCAGAGACGCAATGACGAAAGCCGTTGCGCCCGCAAGTAGAATTGGCCGTCGCCCGATTCTGTCTGAGAGCGGACCAAAAATCACCTGGCCCACGCCGAGCATCACCATATAGAGGCTCAACGTGAGTTGGATCATAGCGGGCGTCGTGTTCAGGATGCCGGGCATCGCTGGAACGACAGGGAGATAAATATCCATCGCCAGTGAAGCGAGGATGTCGAAAGGAGCCATCAGCAGCAGTGCTGCCGGCAGCGTATAGGCCCACGCGGGGCGTTGTTTTTGTTTATCAGTCATTTATGTGTTTTTCTATTCCATCAATAATTGATTTCCAATCATCAACGTGTAATTCGTGTCCTGTACCTTCAAGGGTGATTAGATTTGAACCTTTTATTTTTTCTAGTAAAAAACCTGCATTCTTATAATGCCAAATTTTGTCGTCTGTTCCGTGGATAATTAAGGTGGGTTGTTTGATTTCGTTTAATCTGTTCCAATATTCTTCACCACCACCACCTTGCGATGCAGCGTGATTGAACATACTTATATAATTGTTGGCTCTATTGAACTCAGCTCTTATCAGTTTTTCACTTCTTTGTTTGTCAAATTGTTTCTTGCCACTCATTAATTCTGCACCCTGAATTAAATAGTTTACCACACTGTCTTCATTTGTCCAATTGACTGTACCTGCTTTACTATGGAAATCTAAAATACTCGTGTCCATTTCAGGTATAGTTGGGTCTGAGTCTCCCCAAGGGCCTGATGACATAAGAGTTAAGGAGTTAACTCTGTCGGCAAACTTTATTGATGCTATTTGAGAAATTAGTCCGCCCAAAGAAATCCCCACAAAATGTGCTTTGTCAATCTTGTAGCCATCCAATATTGAAATAGCGTCATTAGTTAAGTCAACAATATCGTATGGAGTAGAACCTGGTTCATAATTAGTGGATTTTCCTACATCTCTGTTGTCGTAACGAATAACAAAAAATCCTTTTTCAGATAATTGTTGGCAAAATTCAGTGTCCCAATACAGCATTGATACGGTTGCACCTGCTACCAAAAGGATTGCTGGATTTTTCTTATTTCCAAAACTTTCCGTACAGAGTTCAATGCCGTTTGTTTTAATTATTTTCTCTTTCATTTCTGTTTTCCTTTGTTTGCAACTGATTATTATCAGTCCTAAAATTAATATCCAAAGTAGTTTTTTTTTCATTTATCAATGTTTAACTGTTATGCTGGTATCTTTCACAATGCCCGCTAACGAAAAATGGTAGCCGTAGTTGCCGGATTTACAGCACTTTCGTATCAATTTAGCACTTCGGTTCGTTAAAAGCACCAAAGTATCAAGTTGGCACGAAAGCCGGCAATTATCGGCTACCATATGTTAGTGGCATTTATCATTTCATTATATTCATTTGCTTTAACGCATTTTTTGTTACATTAATTCTCGATGAAATAAAATCATCAACATTCAATCCGTCTGTCGGAATTACATTTGTTGCAAAAAAATAAACATTAGATTTTGTTTCAACATAACCAACAAACCAACCATTATATTTTTCTTCTATCGAACTTAATCCAGTCTTACCGCTTAAAATGTAATTTTCAGTTCGCTCAATTTCCATAATATTTTTGACAATCTTTATTGTCCTATCAGAAATTGGAAATTTTGAAAAATAGAATTTCCTTAAAAAGTCGATTTGTTGTTTTTGAGATATTTTTGAATTTCCTTCAAGCCAAAAATTGTCAATCGTTAAACTGTCAAAAATCATATTTTTATACTCAAATTTTTCTAAATATTCTTTCATTTTAATTGTTCCGATTTTCCTTGCAATTTCCTGATAGCAAGGAACACAGGAAATTCTAAAAGCATCTTTAAATGATAAATCTTTTTCCCAAATATCCATTTTTCTCTGCTCGCCATTCCATTTTAAAATAGTTGTATCATTTTCAATAATGCCTAATTCAACAGCAATTATAGAATTTGGAATTTTGAATGTTGATGCAGGTAATTTTCCGTTTTTAGCCCAATCAAAGTCATTTGAGTAAAAAGTATTCTTGTCGTTATCATAAATTAGAATTGAACCATTTACTTGAAAACTATCTAAAATTTTGTCAAAATCAGAAATTTCTGTTTCAATTATGTTTTTATTCGTTGTTGTGTTACAGCAAACAAATAAAAATATCATTGAAATAAAAACTACAAATAAAATATTTTTCATTTATTGTCTAATTATCGTTTGTTTTTGTTGCCACTAACGGGAAACGCATTGGCGAAGTGGCGGATAAATTGGACAAAAAGTTCAATTTAGCAGTGACGTAGCCGATGTGTTTCCACAGAAGCTAAATTATTAAAAAAAGCTGAATGTGGAACACATTCGGCGGAATAAAATGCACAAAAGTTGAGTTTGGCACTTAACCCGCCATTTTGCCAATGCGATGTTATATGCCGTATTTTTTGATAAGATAATTTAAGTCAGCTTCGTTTAAAATTCTAATGTTTGCTTTTTTTGATTGGTTTAAGTCGTTTATTTTTTGGATTTTTGACCAACCACAATCTTCACCTGCAAAAACAAAATCTACTTTACCTGTTATTCCTGATTTTATTTGTCCACCAATTTTCATTAGAAAAGTTTTTATTTCTTCTCTTTCTATTGAAAAGTTGCCCGTAATAACTATTCCTTTTCCTATTAAATCAATGTTTTCAAGTTCGTTTTGAGTTATTTGATAATTTGATAAATGCTCTTCATTTTCTTCTAAAACATCTTCACTTGGTTGATTGAAATAATTATTATTTGTTTTAGGCTGGTCATCAATTTTTCTTATTAGTTCTTGATAACTTGGATACTTGTCAGTCAATTCGCCAAATATTAAAGCACAAAGTTTTGCATCGAATTCTGGGTCGTGATGATTTGTTACTTCTAAGTCCAAACTCTCTGCTAAATCTTTTATTTTTTTAGGCATCCCAAGTTTATCTGCAAATAACATTGTGTCAATATAACTTATGACATATGGTTTTAAATTATAATGTTCATATAGATTTTTCTGATTATCCGTTTATGCACCTGTTATATTCGCAATTACTA
>NZ_JAYKZZ010000041.1:0-11140 GCF_035818675.1 Parapedobacter flavus | reverse complement strand
CGGGCTGAAGCAATATGACTACGGCGCACGGTTCTATGACCCGGTAATCGGTAGATGGGGAAGCGTGGATCCGTTGGCGGAAGCGTTTGACAATGTTTCTCCATACAGCTACGGGATGAACAATCCGCTTAGGTTCATCGATCCAGATGGGATGGCAGCGGCTCCAATCTATGATGAAGACGGTAATCTGTTGGGGACGGATGATGAAGGTTTGCAAGGCAAAGCTATCGTGATGAACGAAAAGGATTTCAAGCAGGGGATGTCACATGAGGAAGCCTTGAAGAAGAATCTGGGGATTGCTGGATTGAAGGGCGACGAAGCAAAGTCCAATCTGCTAAAAAGCTATAATAGCCTTCCGAGCAGGCCTGACTATGACGGGCATCTAACTTTAGCAGAAGCAAATGAGTGGTTTAGGACTGGGGATGGTAAGCCGTTATATGTCGATTTGTCTAAGATTGATTTGTCAAGCATCTCGCAGGGTGACTTCAAAACAGACCGTAAGGTGACGTATTTTCAGACACTTTTTAGTTCGAAGGACGGTAGGGTATACGGTAATATCGGTTTGAGTTTAGTGAATGGCGTAGCAAGAGGGGCGTACGACGATTATGATTTCGATGTTAAGAGGTGGAACGGCCCTCCACAGCAGGCACATAAGCTGATAATTCGGAATGCGGCCACTCAAATTGGGAATGCGTTTGCGGGAAAAGGCGTTGGATATCGAATATACTTTAATGGAACAGCCCCTGTAAAAAAATAAAGCTATGAATGTTCTAAGATGGATGTGCTTTTGCTATTTGTTCATAACATATTCGTGTTCTACGAGTGATTATGTACACGACTTAGGTGATGACTATATATTGATAAGCGAAAGCAACGCTAATCAATTTATAAGCGGGCCTAATGATACAACTGGAAACGGTTTAATCCCTTGTACAGTCGAGCGCTTTGAATATGACAACGCGTATATAATAGCAGAACAGAAAGACAATCCTGACTGTCTGCCTCAGGAGGATTATGAATCAAAAGAAGCAAAATACTGGATAATACATAAAGAAAAGCAGGTTGTTTATGGCCCTTTTGACTGGGAAACCTTTATGCGTAAGAGGGATGAGTTAGGGATTTCTCTGTCTATAAGCAAATAAAAGCAGCAGGCAACGAAATTCAAGCCCGGCCCCGCGCCGGGCTTTTTCGTTACTGGGCGTAGGCCTTCCTTGCCTTGAAGTCGCGTATGAGCACATCGATGACGAGGAAGACCTGTTTCCTGTCCTCCTCGGGCATGACGGTGATATCCCTTATCCTGCCCAGGGCGGCGTTGTCCAGTTCGGTATCCGTCTTGCCGGAGAGGTAGTCGAGCGATACGTCGAGGGCATCGGCGAGCCTTGATGCGACCTCGACGGATGGCGTCACCTCGTCGCGCCCGATGATATCGCCGAGGTTCCCACTTCATTGCCCAGGTCGCCCTGCGACAGCTTCTTTGCCTTCCTCAATGTAATCAGCCTTTGTCCGAAAGTCATACCAAGTATCGACTGGTCAGATTATGAGGAGAAATATCAACCTGGGTGTCGAGATCTGGTTGAAATAGGGACCTCGGAGACGAGAATAGAATCGTCAAGTGAAATTATAGCCCTAAGCTATAAAAATTATAGCTAAAAGGGATTATACGGTGTGTTCTTATCCTGTAAACTTGCAGACGATTACCGACAGCATGTAGGGGCTGTTCGGGACGAAATGCAGTTTAAATAAACACACATTGAATTGAAAAAAGCATGCGCTCATCCATCTGGCCTGTTGGTTTTTTAAAAAATAACCATGCGATCTACGAAAAGACATTATCCATAAATATTGTGACAGGAGAAATTTTTCAATATTTCTCTACCGAGGGCGTATGGGCACTCAATATCGATGATTTCAACTCGGGCTTAACCTTGCATATCCAATGGACGGAAACATTCCATACAAATGGGTACCCCTTCGCCAAGGAGTACTATAAAAATCCCGGATACTTCATCAACCGATACGAGGGAGTAACGTATGCTCAATATCCCTTGTTGGATGCACTTTACGAGATTGACTTCGATCGTTTTTATAATAACCTGGAAAACTTTCATCTATTGGGGTTTAATCTCGATGATTTTCGCACATTGGGATTTCCAAGAAGAGGCGAAAAGGAGTTGACTGAGCAAAAATACCGGAATCATTTAAGAACCAAATTGTTAATCAACTTAAAAACGGGCCTGATTCCTCCGGAAACCGGTGGGTTGACCGTATAACCTATATGGATATCTCTTTTATAATCCCCGTATATAACCGGCCCGCAGAAATCAAAGCTCTTCTGGATAGTATGGCCGCACAAACCACTCGTGCGTTCGAGGTAGTCATTATGGAAGATGGCTCTTGGGATACCTGTGAACGGGAAGTCGCTGCGTATAAAAAGGAACTTAATGTCAAGTACTTCTATAAAGAAAACGGAGGCCCGGGCCTGGCCCGTAACGAGGCTTGCAAAATCGCCACTGGGAATTTCTTCATTTTTTTAGATTCTGATTGCCTCCTTCCGCCGCAGTACGTCTCCGTGGTTTGTGAACATCTCTTGAACTCCAAAATTGATGCTTTTGGCGGACCGGATGCGGCAAGGGAGGATTTTTCCCCGCTGCAGAAAGCAATCAATTATTCGATGACATCATATTTTACAACTGGCGGGATAAGGGGCGGTAGCGAAAGACATGAAAAATTCCATCCCCGAAGTTTCAACATGGGTTACTCGCGGGAAGTTTTACTTGAAACCGGTGGTTTTTCATCGATGCGATTCGGTGAAGACATTGATATGAGTCTGCGGATGATAAAGGCGGGCTTTCAAACGAAGCTTATTAAAGAGGCGTTTGTTTACCATAGGCGTAGAACCAGCATACGCCAATTTTTCAAGCAGATTTTTAATTCCGGAATAGCAAGGATTAACTTGTACAAACGTCATCCCGATTCTTTAAAATTAGTTCATTTCGCGCCGGCAGTTTTTACAGTAGGGGTATTCCTGATCATCTTATTCTCCATTTTCGTTTCTTCCTCATTCCTGTTTTTCTTGATTTTATATGCGGGCTGTATATTGTTGGATGCAACGGTAAAAGCAAGAAATAGCTATATCGGTGTGTTGGCTGTTGCTACCAGCTATATTCAGCTTATTGCCTATGGTATTGGGTTCATTTACGCGGCCATTAATCGATTGCTATTAAGGAAAAAAGAGTTTGCCGAATTCGAACATTCATTTTATGAATAAGGTGGTTTAAACGTAAATAAATATAGGGTAATCAATCCACAAACGTCGGTTGGAGACGCGCGTTCGTCGTGGTCGATGCGCCGTTCGTCGGTTATTTTTTTTATGCCCATTCATCTTTCCCATTATTGTATAGCGAAAAACTATAATTATGGAAAGAAATCGACTAAACACGATTATCAGCAGGAATCTGCTTTTGGTAAGGCAGGAACGGAGGTTCTCACAGAGCTATATCGCCACCGTCCTTGCCATCAAACAACCCTCTTACAACCGCATGGAATCGGGCCGCACCCATATCAGCGCCGATCAATTGGCACTGCTGGCCGAATTCTATGAATTGCCAATTAATGTGTTTTACGAACCCCGTAAAACCCTACCCAACCGGAAACTACAGGCGTTTTCGCTTACCGAGGTACTGGTGGTGCTCGTAATCATCGGCATCATCACGCTCCTGGCATTACCCAACCTCATGCCGCTGATCACCAAAGCAAAAGGCGTGGAGGCGAAAGGCCAGCTGCAGCACGCCTACACACTCCAAAAGAACCACTTTTATGAACGGTCTACCTATGCAGACGAACTAGGCGAAATTGGTTTTGAACAGGAAAAACTGGTAACGGACGGCGGGCAGGCAAACTACCGTATAGAAGTAGTGCAGGCCGGAACAACCGATTTTGTGATACGCGCCACTGCCGTGGTGGATTTCAATGGCAACGGCGTGTTCAACATATGGGAAATAGACCAGGATAAAAACCTCCGCGAAACAACAAAAGATTGAAAACGATGCTTTGGATAGGGGTAATGGCGATGCTCGCCATGGTGGTGTGGCAGGATTTTAGGTGCCGCGCTGTGTACGCATGGTTGTTTCCGGTGCTGGCCATTGGGGTTGTAGCACATTCGGTCGTACTCGGCGTTTTTTCCGTGACCGCGGTGGTCGCTAACTTAGCCCTTATAGCGATACAGCTTGGCTTATTGAACCTGCTGGTATATTGGCGTACGCGCAAATGGCTGATGCGTGGCGAGCAGTGGATGGGATGGGGCGATATCGCTTTTTTCGCCGTGTCGGCATGCTGTTTTTCTACGGTGAACTTCGTGGTGTTTTATGTGGGAAGTTTGCTCATCGTCCTTTTTGCCACCTTGGCGGCCATGGCTTTTGGAAAGTTTGTGCGCAGTATCCCCTTGGCCGGCGGCCAAGCCCTGTTGCTGGTGCTGGTGATGATGGCCGATTATGCCAACCGGGGTCGGCGCCTCTACCTGGATATAGACATGGTATCATTCATTCAATAAAGATAAACGCATGGTAGAACCACAATGGTGCCTCGATGACATGAAGTTGGTGAACGCTGAACAGGCATGGCATTACCGAATCATCCCGCAGCGTGAAAACGGCGCGGTGCGCTGCTATACCGACCGCCAGGCGGACCTGCCGCAGGTAAAGGAGGAACTCGAGCTCCTGCTGGGGCTGGTCGTGGAGTTGGCGAGCCTCGAAACGACTGCCCTTACGAGGCTGCTCAGTAAGCACTTCTTCCAAGAAAACGATCGCGATGCCGCGGCTGACCAATACAACGGTATGGCCACGGATTTCCTCACCGATATGATCCGCGAGGCGCGGCGGCTGAAAAGCAGCGATATCCATCTGGAGGTCTACGAAGACCGATGCCGCGTGCGCATCCGAATCGATGGCCTGATGATTGAACGTTATCACCTGGCTAAAGGCGAATACCCGGCAATCATCAATAAAATCAAAATCCAAGCCGGACTGGATATTTCTGAAAAGCGGCTACCGCAGGATGGCCGCATTAACTTCGCCGATGCACCGTATAAGTTCGATATCCGCGTATCCATATTGCCTACGCTGCATGGCGAAAAAGTGGTGCTTCGGTTACTGAACAACGATGCCACCAACATTTCGCTCGAAAGGTTGGGGCTTGGTGAACGGGACCTCGCCAATTACCTCGATGGCGTGCAGCGGCCCAGTGGGATGGTGCTCATCAGCGGCCCCACCGGCTCGGGAAAGACCACCACACTCTACGCAACGCTGAAACTGTTGAATAAAGAAACCCGGAACATTGTTACCATCGAAGACCCCATCGAGTATACGCTCGAAGGGATAAACCAAGTGCAGCTCAAAGAACATATCGGCCTCACCTTCGCCACCGCGCTGCGAACCTTCCTTCGGCAAGACCCCGACGTGATCATGGTGGGCGAGATCCGGGATGTAGAGACGGCCTCCATGGCCATCAGGGCCTCGCTTACCGGCCACCTCGTATTGTCTACCATACATACCAACTCGGCGTGGGGCACCGTATCGCGCTTGATCGATATGGGCGTGCCTCCTTTTCTATTGGCCAACACCTTGAATACGACGGTGGCGCAGCGGCTGGTACGCCTGCTCTGCACCGACTGCAAGAAGGAGGAGGCCTTTGATGGCGCGCTGTACCCGCGGGGCTTTGTGCCTAGCCAGCACATAGACCGGCACTTCGTGGCCAACGGATGCGATAGGTGCCACCACACGGGCTACCGGGGGCGGGCTGCGGTGTATGAAATTATCCCGATAGACCGCGCACTAGCCGAAAAGATCAAATTGCAACAGCAGGATATTCAAGATCAGCTCGCCGAGCGGAATATCAAAAGCCTCGGTGAAAATGCATTTGACCTGTTTGCTCAGGGACATACCACGATGGAGGAGATTTACCCGTTATTATTCAGCTTTTAATAATATGGTGCATATGAAAACATGGATTGGAGTGTGGTGTTGCATGGCAGTATTGTGTTGCCGTACGGGTATGGCCCAACAGCCCGACCGAATGATGCAGCTGGAGCAGCGCCTGAAGGACCTGTCTGTGCAACTGCCGGGCATCAACCAATCGGTTACCCTCTCCGTATCGGGCGCCTCTGCCCAGGAGTTCCTGCGTGCGCTGGCCGAGGCGGCCGAGCTGAACATCAATGTAGACCCGGTCGTAGACGTGCGGATATACAACAACTTCCAGTCGGAAACCGCATTGAATATCCTGCTTTTCATTGCGAAGGAATACGAACTTGACATCAGCTTTATCGGTACCATCCTTTCGGTGCGTCCGCTCAACCCGCAAGACTACCGGGTGCCCAAACCGGTGGCGGTAAACTATGCGGGTGGACGGCTGACGCTATCGCTCGAAAATGACAGCTTGGTCAGCGTAGCGCGTGCCATCACCAACCGGAGTGGTACCAATGTGGTGGTAACCGGCGACCTGCGCGACCGGCTGGTGACCTTGTACGTGCAAGATATGGGGCTGCCGGATGCCCTCAGGCAGCTTGCCTTCAACAACCGGCTAAAATTGGCCGAAACGGCCGACAGTGCCTTTGTGTTCTTGCCGTTGGGCGAACGGGAAGAAAATTACATCAATAGCGAAGCGGAGCTGACCACGCGTCGGCTGCCCATAAGCACCGTGGGCGATGGGACAGCGGAGGGGCAACCAGGCAACATGTACGTGGAGGCCACCGGCAACGTGGCAGAAAGCGATACGCTGCTGCTCGATGTGGAAGCGAGCAATACGCCGATAGCGGAAGTGATCAAGTATGCCGCCGACCAAGTGCAGGCAAACTACTTCCTGTTCAGTCCGTTGCAAGGGGTTACGTCCGCACGGCTCCGGCAAGTCAGTTTCGATGATCTGCTTGGCTCACTACTGCTGGGTACCAACTACGCCTTTAAAAAAGAAAACGGTATTTACCTCATCGGCGAGCGCCAATTGGAGGGGCTGCGCAAGATGCAGGTGGTGCAACTGCAGAACCGATCAATCGATACCATCCAAGCCATGATCCCCGCCGAATGGCGGGAAGGGGTGGAAATCAAGGAATTTCGCGAACAGAATACGCTGCTCGTAGCGGGGCCGGGGCCGCAGGTCAATGAGATCGTATCCATCATTCGGAAACTGGATACCCGCGTGCCCATGGTGCTTATTGAAGTGACGATGCTCGATATCCGCAAAGGGTACCAAATCAAAACCGGCATCGCCGCTGGGGTTTCAGACAGCGTGCGCACCGGGGGAACCCTCTTACCGGGTATCGACTATACCTTCGGGGCCGCCTCCATCAACACGTTCCTCTCGCGCATCGGCACGGGCTCATTCAACCTGGGGCGGGTAACCCCCAATTTCTACCTCACGCTGAGTGCGCTGGAAGATAATAATAACGTCGAATTGCGCTCGGTGCCCAAACTTTCCACATTGAATGGGCACACGGCATCGCTCAGTATCGGCAATAAGCGCTACTACCGACTTTCTACCCAGAACGTGATGGGATCGCTCAACCCACAGACGGTGGTAACCGAACAGTACAACGAAGTGAATGCCGACATGACCATCGATATCCGGCCTATTGTATCGGGCGACGAACAGGTGACGCTGAACATCAGCATCGATATCTCGGACTTCACCCAGGATACGCCCATCGACGAGCCGCCTCCCACGACAACCAGCAAGTTCGAATCGATTATCCGCGTGCGCAACGAAGAGATGGTGGTGTTGGGTGGTATCGAGCGCTTCGAATCAACGAATAACGCATCGGGGGTGCCGCTCTTGTCGCGTATACCGGGGTTGAAGTGGTTGTTTAGCAACCGCAACAGGGGTCGCAGCAAGGTGGTATCGGTGGTATTCATCAAGCCAACCATTATTTATCAGTAATGAACCCGCTGACCGCCATAGCATCCTATTGGAAACGCATTCCGCAGCTTATCGGCGTGGAGGTGTTGGTTGGCGATGGCGATGCGCTTACCATCAACATCGCCTGGGTAAAACGCAGCTGGTCGAACGTGCAGTTTGTACGGGGCGAATATGGGTTGTTGGGCCTCGGGGCATTGGCAGACCAGGTGGGCCGCGATGTGCCGGTAGCCATTTCCATCAGCGGCAAAGGAATCATCCACAGGAAACTGCCGGCAAACGGTGCAGGTGCAGACAGCCTGAAAGCGGTGCTGCCGAACACCAGGGAAGAAGATTTTTATGTACAACAGGTGGACTGGGAAGGAGCGTCGTGGCTGTCGGTAGCCCGGCGCGAACTGGTGGACAAGATTGTGGAGCAGGTAACGCAGCAAGGGGTTGCCGTGGTACGCGTGGCCCTAGGACCCTTGGCCACGCTGCTATTCGCTGACTATCTCGGCGTGGAAGCCTGCGATGCCTTCGTGCTTGGACGGCAGCCTGTTGATGTGCAGCAAGATGGGCCACCGGGTAAACCCGTGGACCTCGGCGGCGAGCAACTGAATGAAAAGTTGGTCCCCGCGTTTGCACTGGCTTTTGCGACAATCGGCGAGGTGGCCTGGCCGCAGCTCCCTATCGGCGCGGTGCTGACGCGATGGGCGGACTACCGAGTGCGTTGGGCGTTCAGGCGGTCGGCAACCGTCCTCATGGTATTTTTCCTGTCCGTACTGCTGGGCAATGCCTTTTATTTCATGCATTATGCAGATAAGGTATCCACATTGGACGGTAGCGATGGGCTTGCCATCCAGCGGGAAATGGAGCGGCTTGAGCAGGAAACCGCCGCACGCGATGAGCTGCTACGTGGCTTGTGGGATGCAGACAAGCCTGCTTGGGGGATGGCTTACCTAGCCGACAGGATTGCGGCATCGCGCCCGGAGGGCATCCGGTTCGTGGAGCTGGAAATTTATCCGCGCGACGAGGAAGCAAGCCGTAAACAACGGCGGCCCGTGCATACGGAGCTGACCATACGCATAGACGGTACCTGCGCTGACATGCAGGTGCTGAATGCCTGGATGGAGCAGTTGCGGGTACTCCTTTTTTGTGAACGCGTTGCCATCCATTCGTATGGTTACGAGGAGCGAAATGCGGAAGGTGTATTTAGGTTGGCACTTACATTGAAACCATAATGGGATTTTTAAACCGGTACGATTGGCACATGAAAAGCCGCTTCCTCTGGGTGGGAGGGTTGGTGTTTTTGATAGCGTGCTACCAGTTGGCCATCAAGCCAACAATACGCCTACGCGACGAATACCGGGCGTTGAAAGCGGGCGAACAGGTGCGGGAGGCAAATACATTGCGGCTGAATGAGCTGCGGACGAAAGCACAGCAGACCGGAACCTTGGCAGGCGGGGTTACCGACGGTGCGCGTGATAAACGTTCCGAGCCCGAGCGCATAGCCATGATGGCCCAAAAGCAGGGCGTGGCGGTGCGCAACCTACCGGCACCCGAGCGACTGGGAACCGCGAACCCCACTTCAGGCGCAGCAAGTTGGTATGTAGACTATAGCACCTACCGATTGGAGGGCGGGTTTACGGGATTGCTACAGGTATTGCGCGACGTGGAACAACAGGCCGATATCAACTTGTTGAGTACCTCATTTGTGAAACAGTCCAATCCCGCCACCCGCGAGCCTGAGTTGAACTTGCTCTTGCGGACGGTGCGCTTGGTGAATGATGGTGAAAAAGACAGCTTATGAATAGACATACAAACCGGATGGGCAATTGGGTGGCTGCTATGGTAGCCATAACCTGGAGTATGGCCGCCTGCTCCGAGTTTATCGAAACGCCCATTACCAACGAAAGGGTGGCATTGTTATCGCCCGGTGCAGGGGCCGCTGCGGCCACGGATACCGTGCAGTTCCTTTGGGAGCCAATGGGCCATGCCTTACATTACCGGCTACAGGTAGCATCGCCAACCTTCGGCGATGCCGTGCTTTTCTACGCAGACACGACGTTGGAGAAAACGAGCTACCGGATTTTCTTGGCGCCCGGTAGGTACCAATGGCGGGTAAAAGCAGGGAATGGGAGTAGTGGAACGCGATATACCACGCGGTCGTTTACCATATACGACGCTAATACGGAAGAGCAAACCAAGGCATTGGCACCATGAAGAAAAAGCTAACCATACCGCTGCTGGTGGCAGCGCTTGTGCTCTGGGGCGTTATCTTATACCGGGTGCTGGCCGGCGGGGGCGAAACTGTAGGCAGCGCGGCAACCCTACAGCCCCAGCCCCAAAAAGCAGCGGTGGTGGCGAAGCCCAAAGCGGATAGCCTGCTGCTCAATTATCCCGATCCTTTTCTGGAAGAAGTGGAGGTGGAACCACTTGGTGTTGAGCCGGTGGAGGCATACGATACATACGAGGAAGAAGTACCTTATATCGACTGGTCGCAAGTACAATACCTCGGGTCCGTTACGGGTGGGGAAGTAGTCGCGTTGGTGATGATCAATGGACAGGAATACATGTTGAAGGCGGGCGACACGGTGGCGGGATATACGTTGGTGGGCCAGATCGGCAATTCGATTGCTGTGCGGTACGAGGGGCAGGTTGGTAGCATCACCATGCAAGGAAATAACGAATAATGATACCATGAGCTATAATCAATTAGGGACAACCATTCGGTATGTATCGGCCTGCTTGTTGGCCATGGCAATATATGTGTCGCCAGCCTTTTGCCAGCGGTACTTGGAAGAGGTTATTCCTTATCGCCATACGGCCACCATTCGCATTGACGAGGGTTTTATTGAAGTGCGTTTTACACGGAAGGAATACATCGGAAAAGCCGATCCGCAGCGAACCTATTACTCATACTACCGCGATAGCATCTACACTACGCAAGGGGGGTACCATGGGTATCCGCTGCACGGCAGATACATCGAGCGGTACGGCCACAAGGGATTGAAGGTGTTGGGCCAGTATCGGTATGGATTGCGGGTGGGGAAGTGGCAGTATTGGGATGAGGAGGGCATACTACGCAAGGTATCGCATTGGAAAGAGGGGCGGGAGACTGGCAGGTTTGCTATTTACGATGAGGCCGGCAACTTGCAGCAACGGGAGGGGTGGCTTGTTGGGATACGCGACCGGCTGAGGAAATGGTTTAAGTGAATGAAAATTATAGCCTTAGGCTATTAAAATTATAGCTAAAACGGAT
>NZ_JAYKZZ010000040.1:0-14716 GCF_035818675.1 Parapedobacter flavus | reverse complement strand
GGCGGTATTGGCGGCGCTGAAAGAAACCGCAAGAATTCGTTAACTGCACATTCGGGATATTTCTCTATATTCGCGGTTCAGCAGGCATGTCCCCTTTGAGGGCGACCCGACGACAGGATAATCGACCTTATGGTGCGCAAATATTTCGGCACAGACGGTATTCGTGGCAAAGCCAACGAAGGCGCGATGACGGCGGAAACCGCCTTGCGCGTCGGCATGGCGGCTGGCCGTGTCTTTCGTCGCGGTGACCACCGCCATCGTGTCGTGATCGGCAAGGATACGCGCCTGTCGGGCTATATGCTTGAACCCGCGCTCACAGCCGGTTTCACCTCGATGGGCATGGACGTATTCCTTTTTGGCCCGCTGCCGACAACGTATAGGAAGAATAAACGCCCTTTTCACCCAAGTCCAACAGCTTTGGACCGCAGTTGACTCTTTCGACACCCCTGCGATGCAACCCAATCCGGCTGACGGGGAGCCAGCAACGCTGAAAATTTACCCTCCTCTTTCCCACTAGCGGCTCCTTTTCCGACAACCAGCACGGCGGATCCCTGCCGCGGCGCTGTGAACGCAGCATTTTGATTGGTATCGTTGGCCTTCAGGCTCGTCAGTCAAACAGACCCAGGAGCAGCTCAGCCGGTGGCGCCCGGCTTTCGGGTAACGCCCTGGTCCCGCTGGTTTCGGCTTTGTGCTTCAGGTGATCAAGGATCTGCTTGATCACTATAGGGTCTTCAATGCAGGCGATGACTTTCATGGCGCCGCCGCAGCCGCTGCAGGTCTCGATGTCGATATTGAAAACACGCTTGAGCCGTTGCGCCCATGTCATCGACGCTCGCCGTTGTGCTGGTGTTGCCGGTTCATCAGCCACCCTGACCTTGTTGCCCCTGCCCCGTTTTGCCGGCGTGACCAACGCCCGGTGCCGACTGTTGGGTGCGAACACCCCGTGGAAGCGGGTTAGGTTGACTCTGGGCTTCGGTACCAGGGCGGCCAGCCTTGCAATGAAATCCAATGGTTCGAAAATGACGTGCGTGGTGCCGTCCCGGTACGGCGTCTTGAGCTGGTAGCGCACGTTGCCGCCTCGTGTTAACGACAGCCGCTTCTCGGATACCGCCGGGCGGCTGATGTACCGGCACAGCCGTTCGAGCTTCTTGCGTTCATCGGCCCTGGCCGCCACGCCGGCGTGCAGGCTGGACCCGGCTACCTTGCCAATCCCGTCACCGAACGGATCACCACTGGTCGGCAGAGTTTGCAAAGTGAACACCTTTCGCCCCGCCTGTGAACCGACAGCGATACGGTAAGTGATCGAGTGCCCCAGCAGGGGTGTCATCGGGTCGTCATCCACCGCATCCGAGGCCAGATAGCTGTTTTCGACATCCCGTTCCAGCAGGCCTTGCCGTTCCAGATAGCGACCCACCCGGTGGGCGATGGTGTGCGTCAGCTGGGTGAGCTCTGGGCTGGTCGGCGCCTTGACCCAGCGGAAACGCGCTGAGCCGTGGGATTGCTCGACATACACACCGTCGAGAAACAGCATGTGGAAGTGAACATTCAGATTGAGCGCCGATCCAAAACGCTGGATCAGGGTGACCGCGCCCGTCTTGGCCACTTGGTGGGTATGGCCCGCTTTCTTGACCAGGTGCGTGGCAATGACGCGGTAAACGATGCCCAGCACCCACCCCATGATCTCGGGCCGGCTGGCAAACAGGAAACGCAGCTGAAACGGGAAGCTCAACACCCACTGACGCATGGGTTGTTCAGGCAGTACTTCATCAACCAGCAAGGCGGCACTTTCGGCCATCCGCCGCGCCCCACAGCTCGGGCAGAAACCGCGACGCTTACAGCTGAAAGCGACCAGGTGCTCGGCGTGGCAAGACTCGCAGCGAACCCGTAGAAAGCCATGCTCCAGCCGCCCGCATTGGAGAAATTCTTCAAATTCCCGTTGCACATAGCCCGGCAATTCCTTTCCCTGCTCTGCCATAAGCGCAGCGAATGCCGGGTAATACTCGTCAACGATCTGATAGAGAAGGGTTTGCTCGGGTCGGTGGCTCTGGTAACGACCAGTATCCCGATCCCGGCTGGCCGTCCTGGCCGCCACATGAGGCATGTTCCGCGTCCTTGCAATACTGTGTTTACATACAGTCTATCGCTTAGCGGAAAGTTCTTTTACCCTCAGCCGAAATGCCTGCCGTTGCTAGACATTGCCAGCCAGTGCCCGTCACTCCCACTCGATTGTAAACAAGCACACAAAACCCTTTAGTGACAACAATTTGCAAGAACTATCAGGCTCAGTGCCATGAAAAATACCATGACCAGATCATGAGGTTGAACACGGCTTGCGCCGGCAGCGTTCACGCTCCTGGTCGGCGATCTCGCCCGGCTGCAATGCTAGCTCAGCATCGGTCATGCGCTCCAGCACGTCGCGTAGGCGGATGGTGCAAGGAATGGGCGGCAGCTCGAACTCATAGCCGCCGGCGATCATTTCGGCCGCAATCTCCTCGGTGATGAAAAACGGCTCGTCGTCTTGGTTCGGCTTCTTCATGCCCTTTCCTCCTGGCGCTCATCCTGGCCGACAGCGGCCAGGGCATCGGCTTCCGTCAATGCGTCCTCCACGAACGCGCCGTGCTGCTTCGCTTCGGCCTGGCTGACCTCGGCCCATATCCGTTTCACCTGGGCCGCACTGTACCCGGCCAGCTCGGCGGTCTTGTTGATGCTGTAGCCGGACTTGCGCAGCGCGACAACTTGGGCGCGGCGCTTCGGATCAGCACGGCGGCCCTTGTACCGCCCGGCCTGGCGGGCCAACTCAATGCCTTGGCGCTGGCGTTCGCGCCTGTCCTCGTAGTCGTCGCGGGCCATCTGCAAGGCCAGGCGAAAAAGCATGATCTGCACGGCTTCCAGCACGATCTTGGCGACGCCCTGGGCCTCGGCCGCCAGGTCGGATAGATCGACCACGCCAGGGACGGCCAGGCGTGCGCCTTTGGCCTGTATCGAGGCCACCAGGCGCTCGGCCTCGGGCAAAGGTAGGCGGCTGATGCGGTCGATCTTCTCGGCAATGACCACCTCGCCGGGCTGTAGGTCGCCGATCATGCGCAGCAGCTCAGGCCGGTCGGCGCGTGCGCCGGATGCCTTCTCACGGTAGATGCCGGCGACGTAGTAGCCGGCGGCCTTCGCGGCCGTAGTGATCGCCTCTTGGCGTTCCAAGTCCTGCGCGTCGGTGCTGACGCGCAGATAGACCCGCGCCACCATCGGCGCGGCTACTGGCTTCGTCCTGCGCATACTTGCGGGCTCCTTTGGGCATACTCAAATGCACCCATCTTAAACTGGCAGGCCAATTTATCACATATCGATCTAAATGCGCCTAGCTCATTTTTACAGCTTAAATGAGCTATTGAGCACACTCCATATTTCGACTATTATTGAAACATGGAAACGATAAATGCTGTAGCCGCCCTGGCGGCCATCGCTCAAGAATCGCGCCTCGCGGTGTTCCGGCTTCTCGTCCAGGCCGGCCCCGCCGGCATGGCCGCCGGAAAAATCAGCGAAGCGGCCGGCATCCCGCCGTCTTCGCTATCCTTCCACCTGAAAGAGCTGGCACACGCCGGCATGGTCACGTCGCGGCAAGAAGGCCGATTTGTGATCTACGAGGCGAACTTTTCGACGGCCACTAACCTGGTGGCCTTTCTCACGGAAAACTGCTGCGGCGGCCAGGTGTGCAACCTGTCTTGCACCACGGAAGCCGGGAAGGTGTTGGCATGAGACTTCGCCATCTTTCCGACCCCGATTCTTTGCCCGCTTTGGACAAATCCTTTGCCATCGAGCGCCCGGCGCTCGGGCTGGCACCCGACGCCCCGCCGGTGCGTATCCTGCTGCTGTATGGCTCGCTGCGCGCCCGCTCGTTCTCACGGCTGGCCGTCGAGGAAGCGGCCCGGCTGCTGCAATTCTTTGGCGCAGAAACACGCATCTTCGACCCGTCCGATTTGCCGTTGCCCGATCAAGTGCAAAGCGACGATCACCCGGCCGTCAAGGAGCTGCGCGCCCTGTCCGAGTGGTCAGAGGGACAAGTCTGGTGCAGCCCGGAACGCCACGGTCAGATTACCAGTGTCATGAAGGCGCAGATTGACCATCTGCCGCTTGAAATGGCCGGCATCCGGCCGACCCAAGGCCGCACCCTGGCCGTGATGCAGGTATCCGGCGGCTCGCAGAGCTTCAACGCCGTGAACACCTTGCGTCTGCTCGGCCGCTGGATGCGAATGTTCACCATTCCGAACCAGTCGAGTATCGCCAAAGCGTTCCAAGAGTTCGACGCGGCGGGCCGCATGAAGCCCTCGCCGTACTACGACCGAATAGCCGATGTGATGGAAGAACTGGTGCGCTTCACGGCGCTGGTACGGCCGCACCGTGAAGCACTGACAGACCGCTATTCCGAACGGAAAGCGGCCGGCCACGTCATCGACGAGGCCACCGATCTTTCATCCATCGCCATTGCTCCCCAGCCACTACCAGAAAGCGAAACATCATGACCGAAAGAATCTATAACGTCCTCATCCTCTGCACCGGCAATTCGGCGCGCAGCATCATGGCCGAAGCTCTCATCAACACGATGGGGCAAGGGCGCTTCCGCGCCTACAGCGCCGGCAGTCACCCAACCGGCAAGGTCAATCCCTTCGCCGTCGAAAAGGTGGAGTCGGTGAATTACCCGACCGAGAATCTGCGCAGCAAGAGCTGGGACGAGTACGCCACGCCCGACGCACCGAAGATGGACTTCATCATCACCGTCTGCGACAACGCCGCCGGCGAAATGTGTCCGGTGTGGCCTGGTCAGCCGATCTCGGCGCATTGGGGATTTGAAGACCCGGCCGCCGTCGAAGGCACTGACGCCGAGAAGCGCCGGGCCTTCGAACAAACCTTCCGGCACATGATGAACCGCGTCCGCCTGTTCGTGAATCTGCCTCTCAAAATGCTTGACCAGACGGCCATCAAGCGCGAGCTGGCGAACATCGGCAAGACCGAGCAGGAAGCATGAGCGCCGGCGCACAGGCCATCGCCGCGAAGCCGCGCCAGGCCCCGATGAGCGGCTTCGAGCGTTACCTGACGCTGTGGGTGGCCCTGTGCATCGTCGCCGGTGTTGCGCTCGGCCAGGGCCTTCCTGACGTGTTCCAGGCCATAGGCCGCATGGAAGTGGCCCAGGTCAATTTGCCGGTGGGCCTGCTGATTTGGGTAATGATCGTCCCGATGCTGGTCAAGATCGACTTCGGGGCGCTGCACCAGGTCAAAGAGCATTGGCGCGGCATCGGCGTCACGCTGTTCGTGAATTGGGCCGTCAAGCCATTCTCGATGGCCCTGCTGGGGTGGCTGTTCATCCGACAAGTGTTCGCTCCGTTCCTGCCGGCCGATCAACTGGACAGCTACATCGCGGGCTTGATCTTGCTGGCCGCCGCGCCCTGCACGGCAATGGTGTTCGTGTGGAGCCGCCTTACCAACGGCGACCCGCTTTTCACGCTCTCGCAAGTGGCTCTGAACGACGCCATCATGATCGTGGCCTTCGCGCCCATCGTCGGCCTGCTGCTGGGCATGTCCTCGATCTCGGTGCCTTGGGACACGCTGCTGATTTCGGTCGTGCTCTACATCATCGTGCCGGTGATCCTGGCGCAGCTCTTGCGGCGGCATCTGCTCAAGCAAGGACAGGCCGCCTTTGAACGGGCCATGCAGAAGATCGGGCCGTGGTCGATGGCCGCGCTGCTGCTGACGTTGGTTCTACTGTTCGCCTTCCAGGGCGAGGCCATCATCCGGCAGCCGTTAGTGATCGCCATGCTAGCCGTGCCGATCTTGATTCAAGTGTTCTTCAATTCCGGGTTAGCCTACTGGCTGAACAAGCGGGCGGGGGAAAAGCACTCTGTCGCCTGTCCTTCGGCCCTGATCGGTGCCAGCAACTTCTTCGAGCTGGCCGTGGCGGCCGCCATCAGCTTGTTCGGTCTGCACTCCGGCGCTGCATTGGCAACCGTGGTCGGCGTCCTGGTCGAAGTGCCGGTGATGCTGCTGGTCGTGCGCGTGGTGAATCGCTCGAAGAGCTGGTACGAACGAGGTTGAACATGAGTAGGAAAAAACTGAGGAAATGATTGCAGATTGCCGCGCCGGCCGCTTCCTGGCGCATTCGATCACTGACCTGGAACACCTAGTATCCATGCTTGCTGAGGTCGCCCGATGACAGACCCAAAGAACCTAGAGAACAGGCTGCATGAGAAGGCCGACCCGGCCCGCGCCGTTTCCACTGGTCGGGTGCGCTACACACTGGCCGAACTACTGGCCGACGCGGAAGCATCCGGGGCTTACCCGCTGCCGCCGGAGGAACGCGAATGGATGGATGCGCCGTCTGTGGGTCGGGAATGGCCAAACAGTGAAGATTGAAAAAGGCGGCCAGTTCGAGTGGCCGCCCTTTCGTCATTAGCTGCACGCTTGGCGCAAGGCGTTCATTGCTTCTTGAAAATCAGCCTGTGTCGCCCGGCCCGTTTCAGCTTGGTAGTACACCACCATAAAAGCATTAGCGACGGCTTCGGCCAATGGCCCAAGGCTCCGCGCTTCCGCTTGGTTGATGTACTCCAAAGAAGAAAGAATAGCCGCTGCTTGATGCACTGCTTGCCCTGGTTCGATAATATGTTGTGTTGTCATAATTCACCTCTCCAGTAGGTGTTGATTGAAAGTGCCGGGCTGGTTGTGGCCAGCCCGGTGCGCCTACAGGTACAGCCCCGCCGCCTCCGCGAATGCTGACCGCTCATTCCTGCCGCCATTAACCTCAATACTTATCGGCTTAGTTTCGCTCTCTCTCATAGGGTCTGGCCGTGATACAAAAGCGGCTGTTTCTGTCTCTGCATCGACCTCGGTCGATTGATCACCCAGCGGCGAAATAAATACCTGGCTGACTTCTTCCCTTGGCGCTTCATCCAGGGCCGCCAATGCGGCCATGTATGTTGATGTCGTCATCGTGCTAACTCCTGACTTCGTTACTATCTGGGCCAGAATCGGCGCCCAAGCTATTGCCCTCGAACTGGCCAGATTGGCTTGCTTCTTTCGGCTCCATGCTTTCGCGTATCGAAGCAGCCAGTTTTCCGCCTGTGGTTTCGCTCACTCGCTCCTGGAATCCCTGCTTCACTTGAGAGCCGACACCCTTGGCTAACTCGGAGGCCGTGCCTGTGGCCAGCTTCGCGGCCTTGGCAAAGCCGCCACCGCTTGAGCTACTGCCGCTGTCACCAAAGCCAGCCGCTTGGGCGAATGGGCTACTGCCAGCAGTACCCGCTTCACCACCACCGTTTCCGCCACTGCTGACAACTGACCCCATGCTGGACATGTCACCGCCGGTTTCCATACTCGCTGATGCTTTCTGAAAAGCCGCTTGGAGTGCACTTGCACCTCCGGCTGCACCGGCTGCGGCACCCATAACCGCTTTACCTGCCAGGGCAGCGCCGCCAGTTGCCATACTGGCCGCCGTCACCGCCGCCCCAACTGCCGCACCCGCACCGAAGTTTCCAATTCCACCGGCTGCGCCAATACCACCACCAGACACAAGACCAGAAATCATCGGCGGAACTTTGTTGACC
Organism: Parapedobacter flavus; assembly: GCF_035818675.1. Classification (NCBI taxonomy): domain Bacteria; kingdom Pseudomonadati; phylum Bacteroidota; class Sphingobacteriia; order Sphingobacteriales; family Sphingobacteriaceae; genus Parapedobacter; species Parapedobacter flavus. The sequence goes on along the minus strand of NZ_JAYKZZ010000040.1, from coordinate 7,130 downwards.
AAGAAAAGCAAGATGACCGATATAACCAACATCACGGCCAGTTCCTGGGATGCCATGTTCTCGCTGATTTGCGTGTAGTAGTGATTGATGAACTCTTTGCCAATCGCAACCAGAAGCACCATTGCCATAAGCTGTGCGGCCAGGCCCAGCACGGTCTTGTAGTAATTGATCGCCATGTCGGAAGTCCAACGACTTCCACCAAAGCCAAGGAAGAACACACCGGCATACAACAGAATCCAGGCTGATGCGAGCAACAGCAACAGGTTGACCGCAATCAACGCCAGGACAAACAAAACAGCCAGGGCCATTAGCTCCATGACCAGAGCAGTTGCCATCTGCCGCCATCCCAGCTCCGAGGTGGCCTGTACTGTGCGGTTGTATAACTCGAAACCAAGATCAAGGATGCTGGAGGGCCCAAGATTGCTATTGGAAAGTCCCCCCGCCTGCGCGCCCAGAGTTTGCAATGACTGAACAATCGTACCGGCGATATTCATGCCCTGGTTCGCATTCGTCAGCAACCACCAGAAAAAGCCGGTGAAGATCGTGAAGCGAACGAACTCCGCGAAGAACTCGCCAATGTCGGCCTTGCGCAAAGCCATCATGCCGAATGTCCAGACCATCGAAATCACAACCAGCGTCCAGAACAAACGCGATGCAGCGGACTCAATAGCTGGCCCCCATGTTGCGGCAGCATCATGAAAACGCTTGAGCACATCATTCATAACACCGCTGCTACTTAGCTCCTGCGCCATTGCAGGTTCAGCCAGCACCATTGTGGCGACCATCATCAAGCCACCTAGAGCAATTTTCTTTCTCATGGCGACCACCTCAATAATCATCTTTAGGGCTGGGCTTGAACTCCCACTGACGCATCTGCTTGGCCTTCTGGAATGCTCTGCATTCCTCGGTAAAGGCCTCTCGGTTCGCTTCGCTGCGCATTTCATTCAGTGCTGCCTGGAACGCATCGGGGGCACACGTCGCCGCATTTGGTTCGGGCATCCTTTCCTGTTCACATCCAGCCAACAACAGCAACGTAGCCGCGGTAGTAAAAAAGATTTTTTTCATCTCACCGCCTCCCTAGTAGTTGTCTGCCGGACTCGGGCGAAACGTCCAGGTACGCATTTGCTCGGCCCTGGCATCACCTCGCGCCTCGGCATCGAGTTCTGCTGCAATCCGGGCTGCCTCCGCGTTGTGTTGGGCGGTCAACATGGTGCGAATCTGCAAGAGCTGATTGGCCTGCTGGCTGGCGAGCTGGTTGGCGTAGCCGATGGCCTGTAGCTGGCCAGTTGCACCCTGGGCCGCGCCTTGCAGCCGCTCCAGGGTACGGGCGTCATCCTTCAAAGCCTTTTGCTGGTCGGCAACGGTCTGGAACAGGGCATCGTTGGCCTTCTTTTGCGACTCTGACGCCAGGCGGCGGTTCTCTTCCATCGCTGCCTTTTCGGCCGGCGTGCATCCGCCGCTGCCGTTGAAGCATGGCGAGCTGCGGTAATAGGCCACGTCCTGAAACTTGGCCAGGTAACGATCCAGGCTGCCTAGCTGGTTCTCGTAATAGGCCAGCGTGTTTTGCGCGGCAATCAGCCGGTTGATCGTAGTCTGCGCCTGATCCCAGATATACGCGGCTGGGGCCATCGTGTTCTGGAGCTGATTTTCGTACTGCTGCAACTGGGTCTGGTACTGCTCAATCTGCTTGAGCGTCTGCGCCACCGACTCGATGGCCGTCATGATGTTCTGGGCCAGGTTGCCGCCGTCGATGACGGGGATACCAGCTTGCACAGGGGCGGTGGTAGTGGTGATAAAGCCGGTTGCGAGTGCAACGGCTAGAGCGGTTTTTTTAGCCGCTAAAATTTTGGACTTCATGGTCGTACTCCGTCGATGAAAAGAAGGCATTGCCTTGACCAAGCGTTGTGCTTGTTCTCGGCAACGTTTCATCGAAGAGCTACGCCACTAGCTGATCGGTATTGCCCTTGGCGCTGAGGCCCGGACTTACAAACGTAAAACTACTCTGTTTTTTTATCGCTTTCGGACAAGCCAACTTCCCGGCCAATCTCTTCAAGCTCTAGCGGCTGTACTGCCGCCGTCAGTATTTCGCGTATTTCCGCGTCGGTGCTCCTATCGTTGAGCGCTGCTCGAACTTTCAACGCACGGTGCACCTCGGCGGGTAAATTCCTGATAAGCACATTTGCCATATCAATACCCTTTTGGTGTACCCGACAACCATGCTATCAAAGATATTAAAAATAGCAAGACCTATACTCTTGCAACCGGCGGTAGCCGATCAGCCCCGCAGGGCAGGATTCCCGTTGAGTGCCCCCGGCGCGAATAAGGGACAGTGAAGATAGATAACCGGCTTGCCGGTTAGCTAACTTCACCCATCCTGCCCGCATTTCACCCACTATTGAAAATCTAGCGCATATCGAACGTAAAGCGTTTTATCGTCAAACAAACACCGATTCTTGGCAACATAACCGTAATCGTCACCAAATCGGCCTGCAATCGACATAGTCGCTTCAAAATCGCTGCTCAATCGGCTTTAAATCGGAACCTAAAATGCCAACAATCGACACAAACCATTCGCCCCGATGGGGCGAGTTGGACGCCAAAAAAGAAGGGCATAACCCGCCCCTCAAGTGTCAATGAACACAAGAAATTTGCCTCCCCTCCCGTCATACCACTAAGGCGACGTATTGATACTTGAGGGGCAACCTTTCCTGATGTTGACACCTTCACGCAGGTTACTGGTTATGGGCGTCCAACACACACGGCTCATTCCTGCTTGGTAATAATAAGAATAATAATCTTCTTATTATTCTTACCGAACGAATGGGCACTGCTTAGCCATTTCACGTTTCGAGCCAAGGTTTCAGTACAGATAACTACAAGTGCACACAGCGGCCCTCCAGCACCGTTAGACGCAGATTCTGCTTCAGCTCATGGAATAAGGGACTCCGGGTTGTTTTCCCCTCTCACAAGGCGTTTCAGCGGCCACTGAAGCCGCCTTCTCTTCTTGGCGTTAAACCATCGGCCTATGGCCGATTGATAAAGCCCGCCAGGGCTTTATTGGCAAGGTCAGAACGCGCCCTCAAGGCGCGAGCTGCACCGCGCATGATGGATTATCTTTAGATAATCTTGGATGGATTTCCCAAACTGCCCGCAAAGCAGCGCACCGTCTGGGTTTTCCAAATTGGGACGGGGAACGTTACGACGGCAGAAGGGGAGCGTTACGACGGTAACAAGGGAACGTTACGACGGTAAACGGGTGCAGTTGCCGTGGGGCCAGGCCTCTTGATCTCCCATTTTCCCTTGGCGTATTCGTTCACTACCCAACCCACGGCGGCAAGTTCGGCCAGTGCCTTCCGGGCAGTCTGACGGCGTTTTTTCATAGCTTCGGCATTGGCTTCATCTGGCCAGACATAGCCGCAAAGCGTGTCCAGTTCCACGCGCCCGGATTTGCCGGGGTCGATCCAGCCGCATAGCCGTTGGTGCATCAGCCGTGCCGGATCAGTCTGTAGCACCCGCACTTCCGCCATGTCGATACGGGCATATGGACGATGCCCCAGGATCGCTTCGGCAATACGCGGATTCAGGGCAACCCATAGCCTGCCGTCCGTCTCGTCAAAAGCATGACTCATCAGGTGGAACGCGGCTTGCCGCCGTCCCTTCGTCACAAGGATGGTGACGTTCGACATGCGCAGCAGGCTGGCTTTGAGCGCCTTGATGTTGTCGCCGCTATCCGTCATGCCCGTTTCTGAGAGCAGTTTGGTCAGGCTCTCACGAACCACCAAGCCGTCTTGCTCAATGGCTTCGAAACGGGGTTCAAGGAATAGCCGTAGCTGTCGCCCCGTCTCACTGGTCGGTTCCGGGGTTAGCAAGATGCCGTTCGGGCCGCCAAGGGCCACGATGCCTTGCAAAAGACGCATATCATCGGCCCCGAGAGGTTCGAATCCGACGAAACGCATGGATTCGTCCTCGCCAAAGGTGTAGGTCACGTCCAGCTTGCAGCGTTTGCGATCGCCACGCTTGAGGCTGCGGAACAGGCCAGGTGCCAAACAGTGCGCGGGATCATGTCGGACGTGGGTCAGGTCATGCTTAGGCTTCTTCACGCTGTCTCCTTTTCACCTTGCACTGCCGCTCCAGTACAGCAGGCTTCAACACGCCGCCGTCGTGCCGTCTAAACCAGAGTTCTTGAAAAGGTGCGCCATAGTTGGCCTTGCTGACGCCAAAGCGGACAAAATACCCACGCTGACAATCATCGACCCCCAGTATCTCGGCCTCGCCTTGCGTCATGCCGGATAGGTACGATTGCCAACGGATGTTATCAACCAGTACGGACGATCCACGACTGGCCTGCTGTTGATCGCCCGACCCCATCATGGCTGCGCTTTTACTCGCGTGGTGCAGAAACACAATGGAGCAGCCTGTATCAGCGGCTATGGCCTCCATGTGCCCAACAACCTGCGCCATCGGCCCGCTAGCGTTCTCCTCCTCAATGTGGAAGCGCCGCAAAGTGTCCAAGATCATCAAGCGACGACCTTCAGCGGCTCGTTTGAGAGCATCGAACCAGCTAGCAGCCATGATGTTTGGGCATTTACCGATCAAGGGTTCAATGAGCAAACCATCAGCCACGGCTTGCCGTTCCGCTGCGCTGAGGTGTGCCCCAAGGGCGTGCAGACGATGGTGAATAGCGGCCGGTGGATCTTCAGCAGGCAGATAGACCACTTGCCCGGTGGGAAACTCGCCTATTTCAAGTAAATCAGGCCCGCCTGCAATCTGTGCAGCCAATTGAAGGGCCAACATGGATTTACCAGCCCCACCAGGCGACACAAGAGCACCAACAGTGCCAGCAACCATATTAGGCAGAACATAATCAATGGGTGGCGGCAATTCCGTGAAAGCCGCCATAAGATCAAGAGCCATATAACTAGCCCTCTATAGGGCCAGGTCGCGCAGCTTGATCACCCGATGATTTACGTGCCTCAATCCACTCTTCGACCTCTGACAAATCCCAGGCGACATTTCTACTGGTTAACGCGATACGGCGTGGAAAATCCCCTCGCTGCTCCAGGTTATAAATTGTTCGTGTCGAAAGCGGGATCATCTCCAGGAGCTTCTTCCTGTTGATGAGGGTCTTTATATTTTGCATGGGTCAATACCTCTCAAATGAATAGTTGCTATTCATCGAGTAGCTGCGCGAAGCAGCTAATCGGTAATTGACCTGCCCGATGCCAATGGCGGCCTTATTTATAAATTCACGGCATCAACTTCAATGCTATCAAAGATAGCAAAAACATCAACCCTTACTGCCTCCCGAAGTCCACTCATCAATCATATCGGCCCAATCCTGCAACATCGCCGCCCGCTGCTCGCGGTACTCAGCCTTGTTGTAGACAGCCCTCACGCCCTTCTGCTCGTGCGCCAGGCACTTCTCGATCCAGTCGGTGTTGTAGCCGGCCTCATGCAACAGCGTGCTGGCTGTGCGCCGCAAATCATGCGGTCCGAACTTGGTAAGTGACTTCCCATCTTTCTGCGCCGCCTTGTAAGTCAGCGTCAGCACCTGGTTAAGTGTGGCAGCGCTCATCGGCGCATCCGAGTCGTACCGTGATGGCAAAACGAAGTCGGAACCACCGGCAAAGGTTTTCATGGCAATGAAAATATCCAGAGCCTGCTGGGACAGAAATACCAGGTGCGGGTTACGGCGTTTCATCCGCTCCTTTGGAATCGTCCACAACGCTTCGCTGAAATTGATCTCGCTCCAGGTCGCATTGGTCAGCTCGCTCTTGCGCACCATCGTCAGCAATAACAGCTTGGCCGCCGCACGGTTTGTTGGGCTTGTGCCCACTCGCTCCATGTACTGGTACATCAGCCCAATTTCTTCTGGCGTCAACGCTCGGTCACGTGGCTCGAATCGAGCGATGCTTGTTGGGCGCACCAGTTCTGCCGGGTTTTCGACCTTCTGCCCACGCTCGATGGCCCAGCGAAATACCTGCAACACGATTTCACGCACATGAACGGCGGTGGCCGGTGCGCCTCGCTCAACAATGGCATCAGCCAGCGCCCGCAAGTCTTCGTGGGTGATCTCCACCAGCTTCTGATTGCTGAATTTCGGCTTCAGCTCACGCTCATAAACCGAGCGGCGCATATCGCGGGTGGAGTCGGCCATCTGGTAGCCACGCAGCCACTTCTCCGCCCAGGCACCGAACGTCTCTGCATCTTTCACCCGCGCCTTGTCTCGGGCTTTCTCCTTGGCCGGCGACTTGCCCGCCGCAACCATCTTCTTGGCGTCACCCAACAGCTCGCGGGCTTCGGCCAGGGTGATGCCACCGACACCATAACGCCCAAAGGTGATGGTCTCCTGCCGACCGTTGATTGAGTAGTTGTAACGGAACGAGATGGAGCCGGCTGGAGTCACTGCCACATAGAGACCTTCCCGGTCATTCACTTTGTAGAGTTTGTCCCTGGGCTTGAGATTGCGCAGCTTGGTATCGGTCAGCATGTACCTTGTCCTTCTTCGTCTCCGATACCATGCTGAAAAAATCTCGAATTTATCGTATTTTTTCTTACGAAACAGTAACTTATAGAATATTAATACCATGAACACACAAAAGAACGCAGCATGGTATCGGCATCAATCATGGCATCGCCAAACCATAATACCAGCTTTAATGCCATGCTCAAACGGTGCTTGGCGCTTCCTCCCGTTGCCAGATCGTGCCAAACACAAACAAAAAAAAGCCCGCAATTACGCGGGCTTAGCGGCATTTCATGCCATCAGGTGCCTGGCTGTGCCAGACGCGGAATCATTCCCACTCTATTGTAAACAAGACATTTTTATCTTTTATATTCAATGGCTTATTTTCCTGCTAATTGGTAATACCATGAAAAATACCATGCTCAGAAAAGGCTTAACAATATTTTGAAAAATTGCCTACTGAGCGCTGCCGCACAGCTCCATAGGCCGCTTTCCTGGCTTTGCTTCCAGATGTATACTCTTCTGCTCCTGCAGCTAATGGATCACCGCAAACAGGTTACTCGCCTGGGGATTCCCTTTCGACCCGAGCATCCGTATGAGACTCATGCTCGATTATTATTACCTTAAATCCGCAAATAGATAAATAAAAAGAGCCGAAATAGGC
>NZ_JAYKZZ010000039.1:0-26825 GCF_035818675.1 Parapedobacter flavus | reverse complement strand
AGCAGTTCGCAAACCCCTACCTGGCCCTGGGAAATAGCCCGGTGATTTATGTCGATCCCAACGGGGAATGGATACATTTAGTGGTCGGGGCAGTGGTAGGCGGTGTAGCAAACCTAACGATTAAGGCATTCCAGGGAAAAATCGATAGTTGGGGTGATGGTTTTGCCGCATTCGGTATAGGCGCTGCCGCGGGATTCGCGGCTACCGCTACGGGGGGGGCGGCCCTGACAGCTTCTGGACTAGGAGCCACGACAGTTGCGGGCGGCGTTGTTTTCGGGGCGGCGTCATCAGCGGCGGCAAGCCCGATACAGGGTATTGGGAATGCTCTGTATTTCGGTGATCCATATGGCCCAGGTGATTTCGCTAAAGGGGTTCTATTTGGAGCAGTAACGGGAGGCGCCACGGTAGGTGTTTCCAACTTGATTCGCGGCACAAATTTCTGGACAGGAGCACCAAAGGTTGTAAGCGGACCCCCTACTATTACTAAATTCGGAGACCGAGACGTAGTTGTCCCTTACAAACAAATAGATCCTAAATCGTCGGCCGGGTGGAAAGGATTGAATGTGGCAGATGAAAATCACGTTTTCTCGAATCTAGTAGATAATAGCATGCAGGAAGCCGCTAAATTTACAATAAAAGGAGGAGACGGCATATATAGATCGTTGTATCAAATCCAAGGGTCGCTCCGCGGTCAAATCGGAGTTTTTGAATGGATCGTTGAAACTGGAGGCAATGTGACACATAGGGTGTTTATCCCTAACGGGAAGATTACAGGAATTCCCAATATGTGGCCAAAATAGTGATAAATAATATGTTTACTACTATGAGTGTATTAAAGGACAGTAGAATTCCGATGAGTTGGCCCTTGGCTTATATCGGTGTTTCAAAGGATTTTATATCACCTACAGAAGCTATGGAAGAAATTTGTGAGGGTGCAAATGACGAAGGGTCAGTAAAGATGATTGAAGACTATTATTCTGAGGCCGGTGAAGCGAAAGAAGATTTTCTAAAATTCGTAAATCGCAAATTTCATTTTAACCAAAATGAAATAGATATTTCGAATTTTATATGGGGAATAGGATACCTCAATCAGGTTTATAATGCTAATTTGACCAAACAGGAAAAACTAAGCGAGATTGCCAAAATATGGGCGAAATTTCATTACCCTCCAACTTGGAAAGCTTTCATATATTATATGCCAGTACGCGACGATCAAGATTCAGGCATTGATGACGTGTATGGAAGATTTTCTAATTTTATAGAACTAGAAGTCCGTAAGTTGGTTGGAGCTCAGAAGCATCATTGATGCGGGTAAAGAAACGACAAACATCCTGCGTGAGCAGCAATAGGTATACTTATACAGTCACTATTTCGAGTGGTTCTGTCATGGTAGACCAAAGGGCGTTAAGCGAGGTAATAAGTATAAGTGAGGTCGGTGAAAAACGGCACAACATCTGAGGAATAAAGCATCAACCAGAGCGCCTTTTCTCATAGATAATTTTTATATGCAACATTAGTGCAATCGACAATACAAGAGCATTTTAAAACTGTCTCATCACAAGTAGTGGTGGGTAAGCCATTTAATCAGATCATCCAGATTGGAGGGCACAAACTACAATATACAGTTTTTAAGCTACCAGATGGGACATTTAATATTGGCAGGATACATGGAATTAATTAGAAGACCCACAGCACAAGAAGAACGACTGATTGAGATCCTTATAAATCAATCTTCTATAACGACGTCAAAAAATTGGAAGGAAGTGTTAATGGTATGTGATATGGATGATGGAGGAATGGGGGGGGTTATATTTGTTTCCCCAAGGTAAGAAAATAGAGCATAGGAAACTAGGTGAGCAAGTAAGCGATTTTCAATTCACGGACGTAGATGGAGTTGAAGTAATTGCGTCTTTAAATGTGGATACTGAAGGACAACTTTTTGAAGTTGATGTTTGGAAAACAAACTTTGAGAAGCTTTTAAGATTTCCTTCTCTATAAAAATATGGCATTTTTCTAAGGGCTTTTTAAAAACACGGCGGCGTGATTGGATTAATATCATCGACTACAGCGAGACCTATACTAGGATATGGTGATGCCGGCCATTTCGAAAATCTATACTCTGCGGGAGTTCCGCCGTGTCAACCAAATATATCCCCCATTTGGAACATTGGAAGGTACATGGCGATTAGGATCAGACCAACGAACAGCCCGAGGAATATTATTATAAGAGGTTCTAATAAAGCGGAAATGGCAGCCGACTGGTATTCAACCTCTTCATTGTACTGGTCGGCAACCTTGCCGAAAAATTCAGCAAGCTGATTGACTTCTTCCCCTACTTTAACGAGGGAAACCAGTTTAATATCGTAAATAGAATGTTCTTTAAGGCTGGTATGGAGCGAATACCCATGCATTACCCGGTTTTCGACCTGTTCAAGGGAAATTTCGATGGGGTAAAAGTCCACCATCTGCCTGCAAAGATACAAAGCACGGGTCAGTGGGATTTTTGCACTGGTAAGAAGCGACATCGAATTACAGAATCGTGCAAGAAAAACTTTCCGAACCATACGACCGAAAATGGGTAAATTCAAGAAGACGTAAGCCGTCCAGCGCCTATTCCATGGGTTTTTGCGCCGGATATATAGCCATCCAAACAAGAGCATTGCCAAAAAGACCATTAATGGGGCATATCTCCGGGATAAATCCGAGACATTTACAATTAATCGGGTTACCGGAGGGAGGTTCCCTCCCGAACGCTGGAAAATGTCTGCGAACATGGGAACAACGAAATTCATCATAAAAAAGATCGCTGCAAATGAGGTGAGTATGACAATGACGGGATATGTAAGAGCTCCAACGATCTGTCTCCGTTGTTTAAGACGTTTCCGGTAGTAACCCGCCAAATCCTGCAGGACACCGGCGATCTTCCCGGTCTCCTCGCCTATCTGGATGCTATGGTATTCATAGGGTGTAAATGCTTTTTGTTGTTTAAGGGCTTTCGAGAACGAGCTGCCCTGTACAACGACATCCTGAATTTCCTTCAGCATTGCGGCATTTTTCTTGTTGGGTTGTAGGCTGATAAGCATATCAAACGCAGCTTTCAGATCAATCCCGGCCTGAAGGAGAATGTTCAACTCGTGATACATGGTTTCTTTCTGCTTATCGCCGAACGATGAAAACAACGTGATGTCGCGGGTTAAAAGGTGTACTATGCCGCTCTTGTTCTCTTCGGCCATCGCGCTCGCTTTACGAGTAGTATGGGATTTATCAGAAGAGCCCTTTATTTTCCGTATATCGATGCCGCCATTCATGGTTGGGATTTAGAACTTAAATAAGAAATCAGTGTATTTGAGCCATAGTGCTTAGCAAAAGTAATAGGATAGCATGTTCCCGACTTAGTGATGAAAATTGTGCCGGCGTCCACCATTCCACCAAAGGTGTTCTGCCGCGACCCTTCAAACCAAAAAGCGGTACTATCAACATGGACGTGGAACGTATCGGACGTAAGCTCCGTTTTCCGGATGCACAGGGAGTCCGTCAGGACATAAGTAATATTAATAGCAGGCCGTTTAAATTCAACACTTTCACCGTTGAAATATAGTGTCTGAGCATCACGGTTGTCGGTCATCAGCGCTTGCTGCAATCTGTTGAGTTCCCCGAAATTGTTCAGCTTTGCGGCCAAGGTGTCGGCTTGTTGCAGTAAGGTTCCGATACTGCTATAAACCATGACAATCACCAAGCCTGTAAGTACCAGCGCTACCATGGTCTCCATAATGGTAAACGCATTCAATTTATTACTCATCGGTTTTAAAGATTATCTCCCTGTGGACAGCGACTTCGTCATCATCCCCGTTCGTTGCTTTTAATTCCAGCAATAGCAACAGACTGTCATCTTTATAGGGTTCTACGTGCATATCTATCATAATTCCGTTGTGAAGCGTGAAACTAGCATCACTGTAATTGCCGTGGCGTTTAACTTCAGCTGCGCGGTGTATCAGTTCTAGTTGCATGTTTACCTTATTATCCGGTCTTTCCGCTCCAACGGTTACAAACAGTGTAGCTGCCATAGCCATAACGATCGTAATGATTACGAGCGCAACCAGCGCTTCCAGTAATGTGGACCCTTCCAGCTTCTTCACTCCAACCATTTCATCACACGTTTAAGCCGGCCCATATGTAATAAAGCACTTCCGGCGTAATAAGGTGATAGGCGTGTCACATCCATTGTGCCGCCAAGAACGAAATTATCATATAGGCTGGAAGATGTACGCAGGGTGAACCGTCGGCAGCGTGTAATTCCCTGCACCGTACCCCGCAATTCCAGTAACCCATCAGCATAAAGTTCACCATGTATTTCGGCATCCTTTCCAATCCGGACGGTCGCAACATCAGGTTCATCTGCCGGAAAATGGGAAAAAACCATACCTGCCACCACGCTTGCACTGTCGATTTGGAGAAGGGGCTGAACCTCTTGCTCCAAGCTATCATCGGGAATATTCACCAGCCCTAAGGCCGATGGGTAGTCGAAGGTGCATGATTCACCCACTATAAGTGAATCTCGGGCAAAGGCCTGTAGGGTGCCCCGGAATCCGTCTTCGAAACGGATGCTGGGTGCGAACAGGATTACATCTTCCATTACAGCATCCATGCCTATAGTAACAGCACTGTCCGCCACAATTATGATATTCCCACGGATGCTGCTGCGGATCGAGTAACGCTCGGCAATGCTCAATGTCAGTGGAGGGCTATCAAAAGGGTGGTGCAGCGAATCAATACTCATGAGGGAAAACCAGTCCAATGCCATTTCCCGCCAACCAATGCTGTCGTCACTATGCAAATATCTGGACAGTCTTCCAATAATCAGTGAATCGAGGGGTTGGATATCAGCTGTACTATTGTGAATTACTCCCGAGTGGATTTCCTCCTCATATGCATATCCTTCGTTTTCTATATATGATTTCCTGGTTCCCGCCGGCGGCAGGTACACATCCCCACGTATGAAAGCCCTGCCCGACAGAGATAATGGAGTATGCTCATCTGCAAGGTATAAGGCATAAACGGATGTATCTGATAAAACCATCCCCACCAATAAAGCCGAACTGACAGTGTCCCGTTGTTCAAAAGCGGTAATGACACCCGTTTCATATATTCCCCATGGACGTGAGACGATGATGACTGAGTCTCCACCTTTGAGGTAAAGGTCCGTAACATTACTATCACATCCGTGGGCAGCAGCCCTATCCCGTGTCAAAAACAAATTTGTTGCTGATGCCAGGTTCTGGTCCAACCGATTATAACGCAAGGTACGCTCTGCATATTGGTTATGGTATTGTATTAACAAAAGAAGCCCCGCGGTGAGTATCCAAATCAAAGTGCCGACAAACACTGAAAGGAGCAGTGCACCGGCATGTATTCTTTTTGGTATCAGATTCATTAATCAGTAGTTCATGAGGTGAAAGTAAGGTTTTTTTGATTAAGTATGTTAACTTTTATAACTTTACAGATGTTGTAAATCATTACTACCCCAATTGGACTAAAATTTTTGAGATTAACCATGAAATCAATTATGAAATTAGCGACCAAAAGACCCGCCGGTCATTACATTCCTGGGTATAGACTAAAAGCATTTTCCCTCACGGAAGTGCTTGTGGTTCTGGTTATCATCGGGATAATCACATTGTTAGCGTTACCCAACCTCATGCCGCTGATCACAAGAGCTAAAAGCACCGAGGCAAAGGGCCAATTGCAGCACGTATATACGTTACAGAAAAACCGCTTTTATGAACGGTCCTCATATTCAGAGGATCTTGGGGAAATCGGCTTTGAACAGGAAAAGCTGGTTACAGAGGGAGGGCCGGCAAATTACCATATAGAAATTATTAATGCCGGTGTGAATGACTTCCTGGCCCGTGCCACCGCAGTCGTCGATTTCAACGGTAACGGCGTTTTCAATGTTTGGGAAATCGACCACGATAAAAACCTTCGAGAAACAACCAAAGATTAAAAAAATGGGACTATGGTTGGTTTGGGTAACCCTTTTGTTGTGGATTGCGTGGCAGGATTTCCGTTACAGGGCGGTTTATGCCTTTTTGTTCCCTCTGGTTATTGCTGTTGTGATAGTTCACACACTAAGATTGGATGTTTTTTCCCTAAAAGCTGTGGGAGTGAATCTTCTTATCCTCCTACTGCAGGTGATAGCATTAGGCGCGGTAATAAGGGTTCGTACACGTGGGGGGCTAATGGACGGGGAACGTTGGATAGCCTGGGGTGACCTGTCGTTCTTCACCGTATTGGCCTTCTGTTTCTCGACGACCAATTTTGTCCTTTTCCATGTGTTCAGCCTTATCAGCACCCTACTGGTGGCTTTGCTCGCCAAAGGTTTAGGGTTCAAAGTTGAAAAAATACCCTTAGCCGGAGCACAAGCAGCGATTCTTTGTATATTCGTCATATTCGATTTCCGACAATTGGGTATGGGGCTTTTCCTTGATATGGATATTTTTAAGTGGTTCTCCTAAATGTGCGGTGTAAAAATGGAAGACGTTATCTTCGGCATAGAGGATATCAAATTACTGAATGCCCAGCAGGCCTGGCATTACCGTGTAATCCCGAAGCGGGATGGAGCTGTGATGAGATGCTATACCGATAGACAGGAAGGCCAACCCGAAATCCGTGAAGAACTTGAAATGTTGCTGGGTACTTCGGTTGTACTGGAATTGGTTCCAAAAGGCGCCTTAACCAAGCGTTTAAACAATTACTATCTTCCCGAAGATGAACGACCGGTATCTGCAAGAGGAGAAAACAAGACTGCCACCTCGGATTTCGTTACGGAAATGATCGGGGAAGCCAAACGCCTAAAAAGTAGCGATATCCATCTGGAAATTTATGAAAGCCGCTGCCGGGTCCGCATACGTATTGATGGGATGATGGTGGAGAGGTTCCAACTGGATAAAACTGAATATCCAGCGGTTATCAATAAGATAAAAATCCAAGCCAAGCTTGATATCGCGGAGAAGAGACTGCCACAGGATGGGCGTATCCATTTTGAAGACGGTGGCAGGGGGTTCGACATCAGGGTTTCCATCCTCCCGACTCTCCATGGAGAGAAAGTGGTATTACGGTTACTAAGCAATAATGCCAGCAACATTTCTATGGAAACGCTGGGCTTTTCGGAACAGGACTTGAATCACTACCTTGAAGGTATCCGGCGGCCAAATGGGCTGGTGCTTATCAGCGGTCCGACAGGCTCCGGTAAAACGACCACGCTTTATGCAACATTGAAGCTGTTGAATAAAGAAACCCGCAACATTCTGACCGTAGAAGACCCTATCGAATATACGCTGGAAGGAATTAATCAGGTTCAGTTAAAAGAAAACATCGGATTGACGTTTGCTTCAGCACTGCGCACATTCCTACGCCAGGACCCTGACGTAATTATGGTCGGAGAGATCAGGGATATGGATACAGCCGCGATGGCAATACGGGCATCGTTAACAGGACACTTGGTGTTATCTACAATTCACACAAATTCTGCGTGGGGCACGGTGTCTCGGCTTATAGATATGGGCATCCCCCCATTTTTATTAGCGGGAACGCTTAACACGACCGCCGCACAGCGGCTAGTAAGAATGCTTTGCCCCCACTGTAAAATCGAGCAGGAGTTCCATAAGGGTTTATATCCCCGTACGTTCAACCCCAAACGGGAATTAGAGAGCCATTATATTGCTAATGGGTGTAATAAATGTCATCATGTAGGTTACAGCGGGAGATTGGCTGTGTACGAAATAATACCCATAGATCAGCAGCTAACGGAAAGAATCAAGCAGAACCAGCTTGACGTTGCAGATCACCTATTAGAATTGGGCGTAAAAACGCTAGCAGAGAATGCCTTTGAATTATTTGCTGAAGGGAAAACGAGTCTCGAGGAAATTTATTCGATTCTATATAGCTTTTGATATGATGTGAACCGATGTATTCGATTCACATTTAGCTGCCGAATCTTATCTATCACAAACATTACAGTAAGAATTTTCAATCAACCCGCATCTCGTCCATATTTAATTCACTGATAATATGATACTTCATAAATAATTAGCCGATATCTGCGACCATACTCTGTAACCAACAATAATAAATTGTTTTAATCACGGAAAAGCCTTGCTTTTTTCAACAAAATTTATTCATTTTATAGGCGAACTGTTTCTTGAAATAGAGGAGTGGAATGAATTACCATTATAAACCAAATTACCCGGAGAATTTGACCTGAATTCGGGCTAACATTCTCGGGGAATTATTGAAAAAAGAAACCGAATTGAAACGACATATACCCTTCGATTCCCTAGGCTGGGTACTGAGCCTAGCTGGAATATTTTTATTACAGATTGTACACGCACAACAGCCCGACCGATTGGCGCTTCTCGCACAACGGTTGGATGATCTCGCGGTGCAATTACCCGGCATCAACCAAAAGGTTAGCCTCTCGGTATCAGGAGCGTCAACGAAAGAATTCCTAAGAGCCCTTGCGGAGGCTGCGGACTTGAATATAAATGTTGATCCAAGGATCGAAAGCCAGATTTTTAATAACTTTCAATCGGAAACCGCCCGGAATATTCTTGTATTCGTTGCTAAAGAGTATAATCTGGATGTATCATTCATTGGCACTATTCTGTCAATCCGTCCTTTAGATCCGAGAGACTATCGGATTTCCAGGCCCTTAGAAGTGGAATTTGATGCGACGAAAGGGGAACTAACCCTCTCACTAGATAACGACAGTTTGGTGCATGTGGCCCGGGTGATTACACAAAAGAGCAATACCAACGTGGTAGTGACTGGCGATTTGAGTGACCGGGTCGTAACCTTATATGTCGAGCAGATGGAATTAAGTGCCGCGCTACGCCAATTAGCGTTTAACAATCGGTTGAAATTAGCAGAAACGGCCGATGGAACATTTGTGTTTTTACCGCTCGGGGATCGTGAGGAAAATTATATCACCGGCAATGCGGAGCTTGCAACCCGTCGCCTCCCCGTCAGCTCTTCCGCTACCGTTCAAGAAGGGGGACAACCAGCGGAGCTATTCGTGGAGGCCATGGGACAGGATAGCGCAGCGGCTGGGATGCTACTGGATGTTGAGGCCAGTAACACACCCATCGAAGAGGTAATCAAGTACGCGGCCGATCAGGTCGGTGCAAACTATTTCATGTTCTCCACAATCGAGGGAAATACTTCGGCACGGCTTAGACAGGTAGGGTTTGATGCACTGTTATCTGCTTTGCTGCGCGGAACCCTTTATACACATAAAGTACAGAACGGTATCTACCTGATTGGTAAACGGAACCTGGAAGGTTTACGTGAAATGAGGGTCGTCCAGCTCCAGAACCGCTCAATCGATACAATTCAGGCAATGATCCCGACCGAGTGGCGAGAGGGTATTGAAATCAAAGAATTCCGCGAACAGAATACGCTGCTTATTGCGGGCCCCGGTCCGCAGGTGAATGAGATTGCGGATATTGTAAGAAGACTGGATACACGGGTCCCGATGGTACTAATCGAAGTAACTATGCTAGACATCCGCAAAGGCTACAATATCAAGACTGGTATAAGGGCTGGAGTATCCGATAGCGTGAAAACTGGCGGGACCGTACTCCCGGGAATTGACTATCGTTTTGGGGCAGCATCCATCAATGACTTCCTCTCACGGATTGGCACCAGTTCCTTTAATCTCGGACGGGTGACGCCGAACTTCTATATTGAACTTAGCGCTTTGGAGGATAATAACAATGTGGAACTCCGATCGGTACCTCGGCTGTCTACACTTAACGGGCACACGGCTTCCCTAAGCATCGGTAATACTCGCTATTACCGGCTATCTACTCAAAACGTGATGGGTTCGCTCAATCCGCAGACCGTGGTCACGGAACAATACAACGAAGTGAACGCAGATATGACTATCGATATCCGGCCGATTGTTTCTGGAGATGAACAGGTGACTTTGAATATCAGCATCGACATTTCGGACTTCACACAGGATACTCCCATCGATGAACCCCCGCCAACCACTACGAGTAAATTCGAATCAATATTGCGTGTTCGGAATGAGGAAACCGTGGTATTAGGAGGTATCGAGCGGTTCGAATCGAGTGACGCGGCTTCGGGTCTTCCCGTCCTTTCTCGTCTGCCTATATTGAAATGGATATTCAGTAGCAGAGCTAAGGGCCGGAATAAAATTGTCTCCGTGGTATTCATCAAGCCAACAATCATTTACCAATAATGTAAGTCGCCTGAATATGCCTCTCTTCAACCGCATCGGATCATATCTAAGGCATCTGCCGCTGCTTGCAGGAGTAGAAGTGCACCTAGTAGAAAAGGGCATTAGTGAAATGAACGTTTGTTTGGTAAAAAGAAGTGGCGAACAGGTACATTTCGAAAGGGGAGGGTATGGACTAAAAGAAATCCGCAGCATAAAGGACCAGATTCCCGAGGGTACACCAGTGGTATTGTCATTAAGCGGGTGGGGGCTGATACACCGTATTATCGACGGCGATCAGATAGGGAAGGGGGGCGATTTGCTAAGGCAGATACTCCCCAGCGCCCGTCGGGAAGATTTTTACGTTCAGCATAGTCAACTGGATAGTGTCTCAGTCCTCTCCATTGGCCGTATCGAGGCAGTTGATCGTGTATGTAAGCAATTGGAAGGATACGGATTTCCTGTTTTAGGCTTAGTATTCGGACCATTTGCAGTAACTTTTTTCCGTGGGTTTCTATTAGCGCCTAGTGTCACTGATTTTCGGATAGCCAGGCATAGGTTCATTGTAGCGGATGGCCGAATTGGTAACTATGAGTTTCTTCCAAGCGATGTGGATGTGGGGTTAGCCGGCAAGCGGTTCGATTTAGGAGGCGAACAACTAGATGAACGGCTCATCGTTGCTTTCGCCACAGCATTTGGATTTATTAGTGAATTAGACCTAGACACTGTGGATCTTCAGGAATGTGATCATAAAGCATCCGAATACCGTTGGCATTGGCAATTCAAACGCACAGCAGTCATATTAACGGGACTTATCATATTTATTCTTTTAGCTAATGCCCTATTCTTTATACAATATTCAGGCAAAGTCGCGGATTTTTCTGGAAACGACCCTAGAACTATCGAGGGCGAAATCGTAGAATTGGAGAAACAGCGTGCGGAACGCGATGCGCTGCTCAAGGGCCTAGGTCAAAGCGAAAGCACACACTGGGGTATGGCATACTTGGCTGACCACATTGCCACAACCATCCCTGCGGGGATCGGACTTACGGAATTACAAATATATCCATTAGACATTACCGAAACACGCAAGCAAAAACGGCCGGTACGCCGATCCGATGTGATTCAAATCATAGGTCATTGCACGGCCTTGCCTGAATTTAATGAATGGGTGGGCGGGCTAAGGAAGCTGCATTTTTGTTCCGAGGTGTACATGGAAACCTACGAATTCGACGAACGAAATGAGCAGGGTGTGTTTACGGTACTGTTAAAACTGAAATTATGATGCCGCTTTTTGAACGTTATAGTTGGCATAAGAAGTACCGTCTGTTATGGGCAGGGGCGGTGCTATTTTGCCTGCTAGCTTACCAATTGGCCATTCGGCCAACCCTGCGGATACGGGATGAATACCGGGCTATTGTGGCAGGTGAAACAGCGATGCAGGCCAATCTAAAGAAGCTGGCCGACTTACGGAACGATGCGTTTGAAATAGATCACCTGCTTGATGATACAGTGGTGAAAGGGCTGTCCGGCAAGCGACTTCCAGAGCCCGAGCAAATAGTTCACTACGCCGGAAATAACAATACACAGGTAAGGAAGCTTCCCGTCCCAGAGTGGCTGGGCACTGCAAACCTACGGTTAGGATATACAGAATATGAACTGGAAGGACGGTTCATTGATCTCCTTAAGCTGTTACGCGATGTAGAGCGATACCAAGGCATCCACACATTAGGCGCTGATTTCAAAAAGCAACTCAACCCCACGTCCCGGACTCCCGAATTAATACTCAAACTACGGACCGTGAAATTGGCTGAAAACGAATAATTATGGATCAAAAAAAACACAAACTGAGCTTATTTATAAGTACAAGTATGTCGGCAGTTTTGATAACCCTAGCCGCGTGTTCGGAATTTTTTGAGGAGCCAATCGATGGTTCTGAGGTCGTTCTTCTTTCGCCAGGAGAGGGCGTAGGAACCACTACATATGTAATGCAGTTCCTTTGGGAACCGCTGGACAATGCCTTGGTGTATCAATTGCAGGTGGCCGCTCCATCATTTGCATCGCCTATTCATTTCTACGCGGATACGCTTTTAGAAAAACACTTTTTCAGAGTCAGCCTGGAGCCGGGCGCATACCAATGGCGGGTGAGGGCATTAAACGGCAGCAGTGAGACCGCATACAGCACCCGATCATTCGATATCCACGAGGCAGCGTTAAGCCATCAGACCGTGTTACAGGAGGCACCAGCCGAAAACCATGTGACGGGGCAAGAGGAAATAAAATTATCATGGCAGTCAATATTCAATGCGACGGGATATCGATTACAGGTTGACACAAACAGCTTTATCGAAGGGGAGAAACCGTTGTTGGAAGAAGAGATTGAAGGGTGGGAGGTCGGACTGAAGCTGCCTAGAGAACACCGATATCAATGGCGGGTAAGAGCAGAGAACGACACTGCGTATTCCAGATGGTCCTCGGTTCGCACATTCGTGGTTGATCGTACACCACCGCCGGCTCCTGTATTATCATTGCCCGCAAATAACGCACAGGTAAGCCGCCCTGTAGACATAAGCTGGGAAAAAGCCACCGGTTCCAGTACGTATATGGTGTATGTCTATAAAGCCGATTCTACATTGTTTAGCGGCTCCTATCCCATTCGCCAGACAGGAACCAGCTTCACATTCCATGAAGGATCAAAAGGTGAAACGATCCTGTGGCGGGTACGTGCGGTGGACCCGGCGGGGAACGTAAGCAATTATAGCAGATGGCGTGGATTCTACCTTAGGAACTGAATGAAATGAAGAGAAAATTGACTATCGGGTTACTCATTATGGTGTTGACTATTTGGGGAGTCATCTTCTATCGCGTGCTTTCCCAGACAGGGAATCGGCCGACAGTCGTTTCTCAGGTGGCCATTGACGCACCTTTAATAAGCGTTGTTGAAATACCGGAAGATGATAGCTTGTTGCTGGACTACCCCGATCCGTTCCTTGGAGAACAAGAGGAAGACGTCGCTCCTCGAGGTGACTTCGAAACAGTTGCTTATAATATGGGCGAAGAAATAGCATATATCGACTGGTCGCAAGTGCAATACCTCGGGACTGTCCAGGCTGCCGACGGAAAGAGAACAGCAATGCTTATTAACATCAATGGCCGAGAATTTATGTTAAAACCAGGGGATTCAGTCGATGGCTATACTATTTTAAGAAAGAAAAACAAAGCATTAGTAATAAGCTATCAAGGGCAGACCAACACCATTTACCAGCAGGGGGGTATAAAGGAACTGGGGAAACCATGAAAAAGTTCGTAGATATGAATAGATTCATTTACATAATCGGCCTTATAAGCTTTCTAATGACAACCAGCGTACCGGTGATTGGTCAACGCCATTTGCGGGAGGCAATACCTTATCGAAACACAGCGACAATACGGACAACCGACGGTTTACAGACAGTTCGTTTCACAGTGAGGGAATATACTGGCCATTCGGACCCCGATTTGGTCTATTATTCTTATTACCGCGATAGCATATACCAGACACAAGGCGGTTACCATGGCCAGCCACTTCACGGTACCTACACCGAACGCCACTCAGATGGCGGTTTACGGGTACTCGGCCATTATCGCTACGGAATTCGGCAAGGCAGGTGGCAGTATTGGGATAAAAGCGGGAAGCTACGTAGGGTTTCCCATTGGAAAAACGGGAAAGAGACCGGTACTTATGCTTCCTATGGCATTGACGGGGAACTGCGACAGCTGGGATATTTATGCGATGGCGAGTTTGACGGAGGCATTAAATCTGTCAACTCAGATGAATCCGAGACATTTATTGAAATCAAATATTATAATAACGGGACGGAGGTTGACCGGGCTGAAGTGGGATTCCTAAAAAGATTCAGGTTTTGGCTTATACAAATAAAAACCGCCCAAAAATTATCATGTAAAGTGAAAAGCAGCAAGTAAGTTATCATAAATTCTAAATTCAAAATGATGAGAAACAAGGTTCGTAGGACTATTTGCGCAAATCTAGCCCGGATTCGAAATATTCGTAGGCATCCGCAACGGGTAATAGCAGAGACACTATCTATCAGTCAGTCATTTTACAGTGATCTTGAAGCCGGTAAATCTCCTATTACCGCTGTTCAACTAGCTGTATTGGCCGAATTCTTCTGCGTACCAATCCAAGCTTTTTACGAGAGACTGTCGACGCTTGACGAGGAACCGCTTTTTATTAATGAGAAGTGCAAGTGGCTCGGGGAACAACTAGAGCACTACAAATATATGAATGACTTACAGTTAACCAGAATTGCTGAACTGGAGGGAAAAGTGCGACGCAAGGATGAGAAAATAAATTTGCTGCTTCAAAAGGAATACAATCAATTATAACACCCTTCCATTATAAATGGGCCTCCCGAATTTGAAAAGTCATATTATAAATAGCAATCATAAACGGCCGCGAGCCGAATGACGTTCTTAACCAAAAAACCAATCCTATTTAAACATCCGAACAGTTTTTTAGGGATTAACCTTTAACCTGCCAGCGCGGCGAGCGCCCTGCGGAGCAAATCATTTGTCATCGTAATGGCCTCGGGCCGACACAATGTCCACGGTAACGGTTGTATCATGCACTGAATAGACAAGTCTATGCTTGTCTGTAATTTTACGAGCATAGTATCCGGCGAGGTCGTGCCTTTTCTTGGATGGCTTACCGGTGCCCGTTCTTGGGTGGATAATCAGTTCCTCAATCAGCGATTGTGCTTTTTTATATGCTCCGGGTTCGGACCTTTTCAGAATACTCAAATCCTCTTTGGCCTTATCGGAAAAAATAAGTGTGTACATTAGAGGTTGTCAAAAAAGGCTTTTAACTCTTCCTTACTCCGAATGGTAGTGGATTTGCCTTCTTTGATCTGCTGCTGGCTTTCCTTTATGCGCTGCACCATTTCGGGGGTGAAGTATAAATCATCCTCGTTGATGGGGGTAAGCACATAGGCCTGTTTATTGCCTCTTTTGATGACTACTTTTTGCCCTTGGTCGGCGATGTCAAAAAAGTGCTTCTGTTTTTCGCGGAATTGTCTGCTTGTTGTTTCTACTATAGCCATTGTGTACCTCCTTTGGTACACAAATATACGAATTCCTTCATAGTAATTTAAATCATTTACCAAATTTGACATCCATAACACCATCGTATAAAGCATTTACTTCCGCTATGGATCTGCAATTGGCCAGCCCTGAAAGGAATTTCTTAACGTTGTCTTCGGTTTCCCGTGGTTTGAAACTGTACGTAACGGATTCATTTCCCTTATCTATTGTGTAATAAAGGCGTTTGCCAAAGTTGTTGATGTGGTTGGCTATGAGGTTGGCCACTTGGTTTTCGGATAGCTTATCATGCCCATATTTCAGGGCATCGTACAGTTTGGATATTTGCCGGGACCGGAATGATTCCCTTTCGGGGCTGGTTTGGCATTTGCGTATTTTCTTCGGTTTGTACAGGTCCATCGCGAGCATTTCTTCGGTGTAGCCGGGGTAATGCTTTCGGATTTCATTCCACATCCATATGGGGTTGGTGTTGTATATTTTGTTTACAATACGTCTTCTCCTCCTTGTTTCGGCTGCCCTTATGGACCTGAGTATGTTAACTGCATCGAGATTCGTCGAGCCATCGAGCGCGCGCCTGAGGGCGATGATGAAGGGCTTTCTGTTTTTACCGGTTTCTTCCTTACGTAGAGCATCGAGGATGTCGGCATAACCGTATCCGTTAGCCTTCAGGTCATCAAGTAATCCGTTGAAATCAACATTAAAATTTATCATATTGAAAAGAATTAATGGGAGAGTTCCCTGTCTGAAAAGCGATTGAAAGGTGTAGGCTTACGGCTTAGGTAAAGGGCGGGCAAAAAATACTGGCTGCTTGCAGCGGGATTTTTTATGCCCGTTCATATACCCTTTCCCTGCCGGTGCCTACATATACCTTAGCGGTTCAGGCGGGGGATACCGATCCATGAATTTCATTTGGCCGGGTGGGTTATTATCGCCATCCGAAGGGTGTAGAGGAAAACGGCCTGTAACCCGGCTGTGGGGGTACGAAAAGCTGGTATAAGGCAAGGCCGGTAGGGGCGAGGGGTCAGGAGCGCAGCGGATGCCCGAACCCCGATAGGCCGAAGCCGAAATTACCTGCTTTTGCGCGCTGGCCAGCCCTTGCGTAAATGCCGGGCATCCCGCAGCGGAGTTCACACGAAGCGAGGAGTTCCCAAATGAAACGCGTGGGCTGGGCGGTAGGAAAGCCGGGTGCGGACGTGTGGGTCGGCCGGGACAAAAAGGGGCATGCTGCCCGGTGCCCGGAAGCATGAGGACACCAAGCGGCGTGCTACTTTTACGCGGTGCTGTTTACGTTCGTTGGTGTGCAAACAACGGACGTAAACGGACAAAGGGGATACCAACAGATAGGGAGGGGGCGATGGGTGAACTAAGAGCGCAGGGATGGGGGATGTACGCTGCAGAACATGATGCCTTTAACTTAGCCGTGGGAATCAATTTTTGGCTCATCCCTACTTAAAAAGCATCTGCCCAATCTTAAAATCCCTTGCTGCCCTCGATGGGCGGCAAGGGATTTAGCAATGAGGAAAAAAGCCCCGTAGGGCTAAATGTATAACGCTTCCTCTTCGATGTAGCTTTTTACGAACTGGAGTACCTCATTTTCCAATTCCATTTCGGATTGGAAAGCTGTGGCGGCGGTTTTGCACTCAAACAAGTTAGTCAGTCCCATTGCCTGCTGTTCAACGCCCCGCCATCCCATGTCTTGGTAAATGAGGTATGTGATCGTCTCATATACGCAGGTCTCTCCGGAAATCATCAGCATGGTCTGGTAGGAACGCAACCAAGACAACGCCCCCTTGGGCATGGTGGAAGGAAAATCAAGGCGCTGTTCCAACGACAGGATGCACTGGCTGGCACTCCGGTAAAGCAATTCTCCGGAAAGATCTTGACACACTATCCCTGTGCGTCGCATGTCGTACTCGATAGCCGCTATGGCTTCCAATGTGATTAATATACTCATGGCGTTTGAATTTAGTTTATGCGAGATTGGCCGGCAAAAGGGTCGGAATAAGGAAAAGGCCGGAAAGGAAAAAAATGAGGTGGCTCCGCCCGTAGGGTGGATACCCATTTTTTTCAGTAGGCGGCATTGGGTGCGTTATGGCCACGTGAGGGTTGGGCCGTTTCCGACCGTTGCCGAACTTTGCGACAAACTAAATCCCGCGCGGTGGCCAACAGCACAAGCACCCTCGATGGGTGCACAGTGCTGGGTATTTTAAAAGAGAAAGGGATTTATAATAACCCCTCGTCTTTGAATGAATAGTAGCTATTTTCTGTGATGATGATGTGGTCGAGGATTTCTATATCGAGTAATTCACCGGCATTTACGGCTTTATTGGTAAGATTCATGTCAGCTGGGCTTGGTCTTAGTGTTCCGGATGGGTGGTTATGGGCCAATACGATTTTGTTAGCGCCGGATAGCAATGCAGAGGTGAATAGGGTACGTATGTCTACCGGTACAGCGTCGATGACGCCATCGGCAATTTTGAAAAATCCGGTGAGCTGTACGCCTGGTCTAAGAATAGGACGTAGAAGCTTTCTTGGTAAGCCATCCGGTTGGTGTCCCATATTTCCCGTAGGAATTTTTCAATCCTGCTGGAACTGTGGAATTGTTTTTCGTTGAACGAATTGATTACGTCGCTTTTTTTGTAAGAGAGGACGAATTCGTTTGCCCAAGAAAACGTTTCGGATTGCGATTCGGGATAAATTGGTGAGTCGAAATTTAATGTAGTTTGCATAGTCAACGTTCTTAATTTTATGCGGGTTGTTCCAGTCCGCTGATCTACGCTGTCAATAGGACTGCGGAATACCGGAGGGAAACGAGGATATGCCGCAAAAGCCTGTTGACGGGGTAAAGGGCAGCGGGCTATTTTTGCAGCAAAAAATTAACGGGGATGAGCAAACGGATAGGTTTTCACCGGTCAGGGCCGGCACGGCTCCGGAGATACCGTGGGTTGCCGGTTTAGTAGAACCGGGCGGGCTAAACAGCCCGTGCCCGTTTTTGGAATTCCGTGATGTTATCATATACCAGTTTCTTGATGCTTGTGGTATATTTGGTCGGTTGGTTTTTGAAACCATGCGATTGAACGATTTTCATCGTTTTCAATGACAGTTCCACAGTCTCGATTAGTTCTCCTTTGATTTTTGCTGCCAAGAGCAATGAATCTTTGCTCCGGTGGTATTTGTTGGCAAATACGCAGTGCTTGTGTTCAACGCCAGCCTCCATTACTTCCTGAACGGAGTTCATGACGCTTACTGATATTTGCCCTTTTGTGATAGATAAGCCGAGGAAGTTCTTTTTATCGATGACATATTGCTTTTGGTCCTTTTGGATTTCACTCCGTAGTTCTTCCAGCTTACGGGCTTTGTCGTATGCGACTTTCTTTTTGACGTACCGGTCGTGTTCTTTGCGCAAATCCATTGGGCATACATATTTCGGGCTTCGTGTATCCTTGCCGAACAGTTGGAGTAGATTGATGTAATCAATCCAGCTTATCCCATCAGTAATGGTATAATTGTTTCGCATGCATATCTTTATGGAATCCCAGAGATTTTCTATGTCATTCCATTTACCTGTTTGTATCAGGGCGGACTGACCGGCTTTAATCAGTGTTTCGATTTTAGGGCTTATCAGGATTCGGTGATATAGGCTTAGCGGGGTGTGTCCATGGAAGCTGCCTTTTACGCCGGCGCGTTTGAGTTCCGGTATGATGGACTTATACGGATAGATATAATCTGGCATGAAGTTGTGCTTTTCGACCATTCCATCATGGCGGAGTTCCATCGTTCCTCCCCATAAGTATCCAACGGCTGGATGGTAGGAAGTAACCCTACCGACGACGGCTTTTTTACCGTTTGGACCGAGGAACAATTGAGATATTGGTTTGTTGTATTTATCAGCTGGTTTTCCGGCTTTGTAGTACGCTTCAACTTGGTAGTTGCGTATGGTTTGGTAGCCTTTAATGGCGTATATGATGGAAAACCACGACAATTCTTTGAATTTTTGTCGGTTTGTGACCGTGACGTTGATTCGGGTGCCGCAGCTGGGGCAATCGGTCTTGAATTTCATTTTTTCCGGTTTGCTCGATGCGGACCATTTGTGTCCGCAATCGAGACAGGCTATTTTGCCGGTCTTGGTGCTTGTACCAAAATGGGGTAAGCATTTTTTGTGTGCCCAGGATACCTGTTTGGGGGTCAGGGCTGGAATCTGGTCGCTTAGTGAAACGATTTGCAGTTGGAATTTGGTTTTAGCTATCATGATTAATCGAATAATGAAAGTGAAACATTTGATTTGCCGTCGGTTTTGGGTTTGGCGACAGCTGTTGGTTTCGGTTTGGATAGGCGCTGCGTTTCTGATTTTATCAACGCATTTAAAGCATCTTCCTTTGCTTTCTTCTTTTCCTCGTCAGTGAGTTGGACCATGCGGTTGACGACGACTTTGCATTTGATATCGCCTTTCAGGTCAACCTTTTCTGTTAAATAGTAGTCGATGGCCATGTCGAAGACTTCTTCGTCGGCGAAGCCGTTTATACCGCTCTTTTGGACGTTCATAATGATATACTTGATGCAATCATCAAGTTTTTTGTCTTCCTTGGATATTGCTTCGGCCAGCTGGCCGTTTGTCTGAGCAATCAGCTGGAGCTGTTGCCAGATGATAGTTTTGAATGATTCTGAAACTTTCATATTGAATTTGATTTTAATTTGAATGGATAGAAAAACAAACAAGGGGGTTATTCCCCCTTGTTTTGTTTTTCGATGACGTGTGCGGATGATACGTTAATCTCCGTAACGTGACGGGTTTCGTCAGACTTGGTTTTGTACTGGCGGTTTGTAAGTTTGCCGGTAACGTGTACTTTCATCCCTTTTTGCAGGTTGAGCTCTGCGAAAGAGGCCCATTTGCCCCAGAAGACCAGATTGTGCCATTCTGTTTTTTCAACCCATTCGCCATCGGCGTTTTGGAATTTTTCATTGGTGGCGACTGACACGCGGGCCAGGGACCTGTCCTGAGCGAATTCTTTGACTTCCGGATTGCTTCCTAGGAAGCCTTCGAGGGTTACTGTGTTAATTGACTGTTTCATAATAACTTGTTTTAAATTTTAATGCGAGGTGATACATTTGGACGGGAACGCGTGTCAATAGGACTGTGGAATACCGGAGGGAAAGAAATGACCGAGGATATGCCGCAAAAGCCTATTGACGCGCATAGTTGCCCCAAATGACCTTTGCATTCCAAAAATGAAAAACAAGCCGAAACGGGCAATCAGTGACCCAACGGACTTTGGCAAGCCCTGATGTCAATGGGGGAAAATTCTATCCTGCGGGCACCTTGTTAGTAAGCGCGTCCAGGTGTAGGAGTGGGGGTAAGGCCGGCATAACAATTTCCTTTCGTTCTGGGAAACAATGATAAATCCGTATATTTGTGGAAAGGGGATAGAACTCATGGCAGAACTTACGAAACAGCGGGAAAAGGAAATTGCAGCGGAATTGCATGAACATCCGGAGCGTGATCCGCTCGGGTTTGAAGCATTCCTGATTACCGAGTCTTTTGATTCGCTTTTTTCAGGGCTCGTAGGGGTTTATTCCAGGCTAGCAATGAAAGAAGAAAGAAAAGCCGGTGGCGGAGACAATACTTTAGCAATGAAGTATCGTAAGCGCAGCGATGAGCTATTCATTATCCGGAATGTAGCGTTTCGTTATGACTTGAAAAAAATGCGGGATTACACGGAGCGATATCGTAGCGAGTATCGTGAAGCCTTAGCTATGGAAAAGAAATATGCCAACAATCACGCAGCTAAAAGAGCATTATCGGCTCAATGAAGCCGAACACGAAAAAGCCTATAGGGATATATCCAGTAAATATTTTTCCAATATAGAAGTGGTAGGCAAGCCTGCCGCTTATTATTTGGCTGGCCAGCCTGGCTCGGGCAAGACAGCCTTAAGGAAAACACTATATGAAAGCCTTTCCGGTAATGCGGTGATACTTAATACGGATGACCTACGGGAGTACCATCCATCTTATACGGACCTGAAGTCCGACCCGGAGCTATATCATAAAGCTCCGGTACTTGTTAATCATGATAGTTCGAGGTGGGTCCAGCGTCTTATCGCTGACGCGATATCAATGCGTGCCAATATTATTTTTGACAGCACGCTGGGTGCGGAAAGAATTGATTCTTTCGAACGCGGTATCATGGCTTTGAAGGAAAGCCACGGTTATGCCGTTGGCATTCATGCGTTGATTGTAAAGCCTGAGTTATCACGTCTGGGTATCTACCTACGGTACGAAAATGATTTAAAAGAGAGTGGGGCCGGCAGGTTCGTTGAAATGTCCACACACGACCTGAATTACAGGATGATTCCGGACAACATTGAAAAGCTAGCGGGAATGTTCCGGCTAGATGAAGTTTCGATATACCGTAGGCGTATCCGTTCCGATGGCGGCAGACTGGTAAACAATGCGGTTGAGCGGTTGTTTTCGATTAAAGATACGGATAGGGAAAAGGCCGAAGACATAAAAGCTGTGATTAACGAAGAGCGCGCGCGTCCTCTGGAGCCGGTCGAGCGGGAGTATTATCGGTTCAGGTATAATCAGGTTGTAAGATTACTTAAGGAGAGAGGTGCGGGGTTGGACCAGCTCCGTAAGGATCTGGCAGGGTTGGAGCGGCTTAAAATCAAACTGTGACCAAATACCGGATTAGCATTTGAAATTGTATCAAAAGCTAAATAGCTGACCTCTTTTAATCTATATAACCATAAATTTCGAAGTGCAATTCGTTGTAATCGTCCACGATTTTTCTCCCATATTCAAACGGGACATAGCAATATGAATGGTGGGGCAACTTCTGGATGGGAGGTAAGCCTGCCATCAGCTTTTTAAATTGCTTATCTTCCTTTCCTATACTTGTAATAACTTTCTTGAAAATATGGATGCGGCCTTTGGGGATGATTACTTTTTCATGCTTCGGATTTTGTTTCATAACGAATGACTTTATTTAGGTGTGCGTGAGCGCTGCTTTTGTATTTTGTTTTGTAGTGAAATTTGCGCAAGGATATTATAAATAATCCTTACGCAAGTTCGGTATTTTAAATCTATTTCATCGTTAATTTCGGTGTTTTGTTATGACAGTTAAGAAAGGATTTTATTAAAAAATAGAACAGTTCATCGTGTTTTCCAATTTCCTTGAAGGGATTGAAATTGATTGTACCAACGGGTTTGCCGTCCTTGATGACATACCATTCCGTTTCGTATTTGTTGACATTCATGAATGCGAGGTTTTCGAATATGAATGTATCTCCTGAGTGCCATAGTTTTCTTAATAACTTATGTTTCAGTTCTTCGAGTGTGTTGCAACTTTTGCAGACGGAAGATTTCAGGAAGTCAACGGTAAACTTGATTTCAATGAAGAAATTTTCCCTTTGGGATTGTATCTCGATATACCGATTGGATGCTTTGAAGTCTGGCAGGTAGTGGTTGTCGTTCCTGCCCGTTAAAATATCGAGTATATGGTCAACGATGTCGTTCCTTATGTAGGCATCGAAGTTTATATAGATAAATGATGATTTATCAGTCATTATACGGTATACGGGCTCGAAGTCGCAGATTCTAAGTATACAGAAATTTTTGTGGTACAGGCCGTTGTGTTCGGCGATGCTGTTTTGTTTGATAGCTTCAGCAATAGTATCGAATGTTGGTGATTCATTGAGCTGTGGTTGTGGGCCACCAAAGAAGTAAGGTAACGATTCCTGTAAGTTTTTGTTCCATTTTTGAAGCATTGCGTTCACTTTCATGATTTTTGAATTAAATGAAGAAATTGATTGTCGCGTGCTATACAGGCATAATGGGTTCCAAGGTGTCAAGGTGGAGCCGGGTGAATTCGGGAGGGTCACTGATCATAGGGAAGGGATACCCGTAATTCTTCCGGACGACCTTGATCCCTGGGGCAATGGCCACCGGCAGCGTAGGAGGGAGTACGCCGCAGGACATTATGGAGCTAATTTTGCCGTTATAATCGGTTTCCATTTCCATAGGTTATTTTTGGAAGTCAGAATTTGGATTTCACACAATGGCCATGGCTCATTTTGTATTCATCGAGTTGTTCATCGGATAGGTGTCCAAATTCCTCGATGGCCTGCCGTAGGATTTCATCGAGTAGGTGTTCACCTTTTACACCCAAGTTGCGGACGGTCCGCCCTGCATTTTTTTCGATTTTCCTGCGTTCGAGTTCTTTCCACAGGTAGAATGATTCAGGATAGTTCTTGTACAGCCAAAGCAATTCGATTTTGCTGATGAATGGGCACATCATGCAGTTTGATGGGTATGGTAGGTTCCATCCGGTGGATTTGATGTAGTTCTGTGCGAGCTGGCGGTCTATGCCTTCTTCGGCCAGCGGGTAATGCTTATCGATGCACTTGTTCATCCAAGAGTTGAATGGGTTTGCCGTTTTTTTGAACAGCTGTAGCTGTGTTGCCGTAAGTTGTTTGGACTTGTGGCTTTCAATCCTGGACTCTTCCCCGGCTGCGATTCCGATTAGTGTGCGGATGCATCCGCCTTCTGCGTGGAATCTTTTGATGTATTTTTTTCCGCGTGGTGGCAGGCTATCGGTGTATCCGTAGCGTTCTGTCGCGATGTAATGGTCAAGGAAATTATAGATAGGTTTGATTTTAAGGTTATCGGAGCATGACCTTGGGAAAGCTACGGACATCACCGTATTGTTTCTTTTGAATTGGTGTATTAGAGATTTCCATGTGGTTGGGTGGTATCCCATTTTACTTGTGAGTAAGTAGAAAGGGATACGGTGTTGTTTGCATAGCTGCTTGATATAACGGACGTGCCGGTAGGTGTGCGGGTGTTCGTTACCGGTGTTGGCCATGACAACGATAAGTTCACCGGTCACCCATTTTGCCCGGAACCCGGGGTCGAGGATGATTTTATACAGGATGCAGGTACTGTCCTGTCCGCCGCCGAAGCTGAGTAGGGTGATGGGCGTATGATTGCAAGGTTTCATCATTTATGATTTTTTGAAGTTAGAAAAGGGGGGATTACTCCCCCGTTTTGATATCGATACGTTGAGACTTAAGGTCGATGGATATTATCCGGCTACCGGTTTCGTGTGTGACTTCATTCCTGTAGGATTCCGTGCCGTGGAGACCTCCTGTCTCGGGGTCATACCTTAATGAACCCTTAAGTGAAAAATTGCCGGCAACCGGTTCGTAGCCGATGACGTCAGAGATATAATCGATGACTTCTTCTACCTCTTTGATTAGTCCGACAATTGGGTGTCCGTCAAGGAATAGTTCCATGGTACAGTATACCGCGCCGGCGTTCCATTCGAGAGTGAGTTTTCTGTTTTTACCGGTTAGCTTCTTGCAGCGCTTTTCGATTTCAATGAAATTTTCCATTTGTTTAAAGATTTAATGAAGAAATTGATTTACGCGGGGCCGGGCAGGCATAATGGGATTCAACGCGTCAAGGTGGAGCCGGAAAAATTTGGGAGGGTCACTGACCGTAGGGAGGGGAAACCCACAATTTTTTTGGACTACCTTGAACCCGGTGTAAAGGCCACGGGAAACGGTGGGGGGTGGACGCTGCAGAACATTATGCTTCTAACTTTGCCGTGAGGAAACAATTTCTCTCTTGGCTGGTAATGGTAGGGCGGGTTTGTGTGAAGGTTGATCCGTAGGGTTGAATGCACGGAGAATTTTAACGGGGAACCCTTGTCGGATTCCCCGATGGACATCATACAAAGTGAAGGTCATCAAGCGAGGCTTGATGGGTCAAGATTCTAAAAAGCATTTCACGTCTGGCAACCGCCGTGACCCAACCGCTGGTAGTACGGTCAATTGAATACTCGTTGTCAGATTTCCTATAGATATAATAAGTGCTCATCCAGATTTTGTAATCGTCATATTGACTGCCAACCGGTAGGTCCATTATTGCCATCAAATGCTTATCGATATCATTGTTTCCTTCGGCTCCGCTAAGGAAGGTAATGGCGTCTGAGAAACCCGGGAAGCGCTCTGCCCGGGCCTCGCCTGTGCTATTCTCCACAGCTGTGCAATTACCGAGAAGATCTACACTGATGAATCTACCCTGCGGTTGTCTTTTATCGATGACCGAAAGTAGTTGGGCCTGGTTAACGAATTCAATGCTGTTTTTTAAAAGTCCCATGATGTTTATGATTTATAAGTAAATAAATTTGATATCGCGGGCTATACAGGCATAATGGGTTTCAAAGCGTCAAGGTGGAGCCGGAAAAATTTGGGAGGGTCACCGACCGTAGGGAAGGGAAACCCACAATTTTTTTGGACTACCTTGAATCCGGGCGGTGGCAAAGGGCAGCGGTGGTGGATGTGCGCTGCAGAAAATTATGGTTCTAACTTTGCCGTGATAATCGATTTTATGTTTTTTTTATCTGCAATCAAAAAAAGGCCACTTCATATACGGAGCGGCCTGATTTTATACAGTGCTGATCTTTTCAAGAACCGGTTTGGAATGTTCCATTTTGTTTATCGAGGAATTTATCAATTTCATCGAAATAATCACCGTCCCAGACCTTGCCTTTGAATTTTGTTTCAAATTCATCGGTCAGCTTTTTACTGAGTTCATATAGTCCACCACGTCCGGAGCCGGTCTCTACCTGGTTGGCCATGGATCCGGGCGTATCTTCCGTACTTGAAAGGTAATAACAGATTTCGAAATGCGTTTCGTACCAGTTCTCGAAACCATTGGGGTGGTCTGGATCTTCACATCCGGAGTCGTCATCGGATTCGTTAGAGGCTGTAAGGTCATTTTCAACATCTAGGTCAATGACGGGTACTGACTTAGCTATATAGACATCCGTAACAGTTACATCCTCTGTATCCGGGGAAATGATATCGAAGTTGGTGGAATGCAGCACATCTTGGAGCGCCATTGTTACCTCGGAATCGATATCAGCTACCGTGAGGTGTTCTTCTACGTGAAATTTCAATTGGACAGTTACTTCTACTTGCTTTTGCATGATCAGTGAATTTTAATGTTAAAAAATCGGTTAATTCATGCGCTTTTATATGGGCTGGCCGCTGAATAAGAAAAATACCACGGAAGGAAAATGCCGAAGGCTTGGGTGGGTCACTGACCGCAGGGAAGGGAAACCCATTGTTCCTTCTGTGGTATTTTGTGTGGTTGGTGGGTGTGTCGGTTCGTTTCAGTGTCAGCCCATAACTTTGCTACGAATTAATAAGATACTTCAGAACCTACATCGCACTAGGCATGCTACTGAATACCGACTATTGTATGTTAGGCCTGCAAGTGTATAACGGAGACCCCGATTACCGAATTCCTTAACGTTTTGGTAACTGCAAAACCAAGTGTGTGGTAAGAGTTTAATGGCGATATATGAACAACAACAAAATAAAAACAATTCCAATATGTGTTTGTTATAACCTAAAATCCGCAGGTAGTTAATTAGGATGTTTAAAGATTAAATATAGCAACCATTTTGCTTTTATTTTTGTCCCT
>NZ_JAYKZZ010000038.1:0-28830 GCF_035818675.1 Parapedobacter flavus | reverse complement strand
GACTGACAAATAAAACTAAATCCCGGGTTTACCGGACAACAATGATAATTAATAAAATATTCTCAACTTTTTTCATGATTTTTAGTCACTTAATTATTGATGAACCGATAAAGACAAATTGATATGGGACACATGAACAATGCGTGGAGGCGTCGCCACTTGAGTAAACCGGCGTCTTTCGTGCTCATTTTAGGGCTAAGCGTATCTTTCGCTGCTACCGCACAGTGGCGGACACCCGAACAGCAACTGGAACCCGTAGTGGAGCAAATTGTCAAGGAAGCCAGTGAACATTCACAATTGAAACAACTCGCTCACGAATTACTCGACGTGGTGGGGCCGCGGTTAGTCGGCACGCCCCAAATGAAAAATGCGCACGACTGGGCAGTGGCCAAGTATGCCGATTGGGGCATTGAAGCCCGCTATGAAGAATTCGGCGAGTGGCGCGGCTGGGACCGCGGCATTTCACACATCGATATGGTTTATCCCCGGGTAAAGACCTTGGCCGGCACGCAGTTGGCTTGGAGCCCTACAACCGGCGGAAAAGCGGTCGAAGGCGAGGTCATCACATTACCTGAAGTAAAAGATTCACTGGCCTTCCAAGCATGGCTGCCCAGCGTGAAGGGAAAGTATGTGATGATCTCGATGTTACAGCCCACCGGGCGCCCCGATTACAATTGGGAAGCATACGGTAAGCCGGCATCTGTTGAAAAAATGAAAAACGAACGCGATTCGCTGACCGAAAGATGGCGTGAAAAAATCACGGCAACGGGTGTATCTGCCCGCTCCCTTCCCCGATTAATGGAGGAAGCGGGCGCCGCCGGGATACTCGAGTGCTATTGGTCTCGCGAGTTCGGCTCCAACAAAATATTCGGTGCCCGTACCACCACCATCCCGTCGCTCGACATTTCATTGGAAGATTACGGCGTACTCTATCGGCTGGCAGAAAACGGCCACAAACCACGGATTAAAGTAGAGACCGACTCCAAGCATTTGGGCACCGTACCCACATTTAATACGATAGCCGAAATCAAGGGCACGGAGAAGCCCGACGAGTACGTCATTCTTTCCGCCCACTTCGATTCGTGGGAAGGGGGCTCGGGTGCTACCGACAACGGTACCGGTACCATTACGATGATGGAGGTAGCACGTATCCTGAAAAAAGTGTACCCCAACCCCAAACGTACCATTCTCATCGGCCACTGGGGCAGCGAAGAACAGGGACTCAACGGCTCACGGGCATTTGTGTTGGACCATCCGGAGATTGTGCAAAACACACAGGCTGTCTTCAATCAGGACAACGGAACGGGACGGATCGCTAACCTCAACGGTTCAGGTTTCCTGCACGCGTACGATTTCATGGGGAGATGGATGGCTGCAGCACCACGGGAAATTACCCGCGACATCGAAACCGACTTCCCGGGTTCTCCCAGCGGCGGCGGGTCTGACCACGCCTCGTTCACCGCTGCAGGCATCCCCGCGTTCATGATGAGTTCACTCTCTTGGGGTTATGGAACGATCACCTGGCATACCAACCTCGACACGTACGACAAGCTGATCTTCGACGATCTGGAATCGAATGTGATCCTGATCGCTACACTTGCCTACAAAGCCAGTGAAGAACCTGCATTGGTCGATCGCGAAAAACGCATCATGCCATTGGGCAGGGACGGTAAGCCAAGCCAATGGCCGGTCATCCGCCAGCCGCGGCGCTCGGGAGTGGGGTATTAACCTCCTCCCTAGCCCGTCATGGGCTTCTTCGCCCACGCATACTCGACGAAATCGATACCTGAAAAATCGGGCTGGAAGGAATCGGCGCGGCTGATTTTCATCAGTAGTTCGAATGATTTCGGATAAGGGGCCTGCATCAGACTGCCGGAGGGGATATAAGGGAAAGAATCGAGGTATGTTTCCACTTTATTCGGCGACACCCGTCGGTGGATATATACACGGTGGATATCGTCGGGATGTTTAATCCCCGCAGCGCCCATGAGCTCACCAGCACTCTTCACGGTCTCGTGATGGAAGTTGGCTACGCGCACGCGTTTGTCAACGACGTCCAACCCTTTCACCAGCGCGGGGTCTTGTGTGGCTACACCGGTCGGGCAAGTGTTGGCATGGCATTGCAACGCTTGGATACACCCAAGGGCCATCATCATCCCACGCGCACTATTGCAGATGTCGGCACCGAGTGCAAAGTTCTTCACCAAATCGAATCCCGTTGCAATTTTCCCCGCAGCAATGATTTTAATGTGCCGTTTAAGTCCGAAACCTGTCAGGCAGTCGTATACAAACGCTAAAGCATCCCGCAACGGCATACCGACCGAATTGCTGAATTCCAATGGTGCAGCCCCTGTTCCGCCTTCACCCCCATCCACCGTGATAAAATCAGGCTGTATACCGGTTTCAACCATCGCTTTGCAAATCGCCACGAACTCGCTCCGGTGACCGATACACAGCTTGAATCCAATCGGCTTTCCCCCAGAAAGTTTACGCAACTGCTTGACAAACTGCAACAGTCCCACAGGCGTAGAGAACGCCCGGTGAAAAGGTGGTGAGTCGACTTCTTTCCCTACTTCCACTAAACGGATCCGGGCCACCTCCGGCGTAACTTTCACTGCAGGGAGGATGCCGCCATGGCCCGGCTTCGCGCCTTGCGAAAGCTTGATCTCAATCATTTTGACACTCGGGTGTACCGCTTTTTCGGCAAAGGTCTCAGGATCAAAATTACCGTTGGGGTGACGGCAGCCAAAATAGCCGGTACCGATTTGCCAGACCACATCGCCACCACCCTCCAAGTGATATTCGGTAAGCCCCCCCTCGCCTGTATTATGATAGAAGCCGCCGATCTTCGCACCTTCATTCAGCGCCATCACGGCATTCTTGCTCAACGATCCGTAACTCATCGCCGAGATATTGAACACACTGCTGGCGTAAGGCTGTTCGCAATATGGACCGCCCACGGTAACACGTGGGTGTTCGTTAATCTTGAAATAGTCGACCGCTGTGATGCTGTGGCTCAACCACTCGTAGTTATTGTCGTAAACATTCAGTTGGGTACCGAAGGGCGTGGTATCCAGCACTTTCTTGGACCGTTGATAGATCACGCTCCGGAACATCCGGCTGAACGGGCGGCCCGTGGTATCACTTTCCACAAAATATTGCTGTATCTCGGGACGTATGCTTTCAAAAAGATACCGCAACCGCCCAAATAGCGGGAAGTTACGCCGGATGGCCTGCTTGGTCTGCACCATATCCAACACGCCCATCACAATAAGGGGGATGACCACGACGAAGCTCCACCATACCGGTCGCCACCAAATGCCAACTAACCCGATAATGACAACCAGCCACACGGCCCCATAAATGAATTTTTTCCGCATCAACCAAAGTTGCGAAAATTTGTGCAGGAAATCAAACCGGAACAATCGGCGGCACAAACGTTAGTCGATCCCTCGCAGCAGAAATATCTGTAAAAAGCGGGCATCACCTTCCCCTACATACCGGTTGTAGGCAATGGCTTCGCCATTTGGCGACCAGTTCGGTGCACCAATTGGCTTCCCTTCATCCGTAAACCGATCGGTGATCCGATACGTATCGCCCGTTTCGAGCACGGTAACGAACAAACTGTTATCGGCAGGGTAAGCCACCCACCGCCCTGTTGGATCGATATTGAACGGCCCCGATACGGGAAACACATTTGTTGTTACCTGACGAATCGCCCCGGCGTTGGGCGATACGCCAAAAAGCTGTATAATGCCCTGTTCGTCTTCGGCCAAAAAACAAATCAGGCTCCCGTCGGGTGTGGTACGCAGCCAATGCCTGGGTCCTTCCACGCCGTTAGCCGTATGGGTAATCCGTCGTTGTGTCACACCTTGAAGGGTGCCGGGGCGGGTAGTAGCTGTGCCCTCCAGCGGCTGGTCATTCCTCGCCACGGTAGGGTCTGCGGGGAGATCGATGACAAAAACCTCCGTAAGGGTCTCCCCTCCTTCATTCCGTACATTGCCCTGAAAAGCAATGGCTTTGTGTTGCCATGATCCATCCGGTTTCTGATAACCGTTTTCGCCGATCCAGCATTCGTCAAATGCTTTATCGATCTCGTCGCTCCCGGACTTAGGACTTTCGGTCACACCGGTTATGATTACCGAATAATAAGCGCCATCATTGTTTTCCAAGGTGTCATCCTCCCCCACATCCACACGGCCCGGCACCATGATGCCCACGGTACGCAGATCGCGAATGGTCGTATCGGTTTTGGCCAACTGCTCTATCACGTAATCATTGTAGGTAAAGCTGATCCATTTGCCATCGCCGCTCCACGAGTGGGCATGAGTACCGCCCCGCAGCGCACCTCTGGTAAACGGAGGCGTGATGTCGCGCGCATCCATAAATATGGGTTCGCCGGGATGGGCGACATCCACCGCTACGCCCGTACGGCGCGTCATCCCATAAGGTCGTGATGCATCTGCGTTGCGGATACCGTGGATGAACAATACGCGGTCTGCCACCGGCGAAAAGGTAGCTGCCCCCACCCCTGGTCCGGCATTTGTTTGGTTTAGCGTTTCATACAGCACCCTGACTTCACCAGTCGCAGTGTTGACCATTTCAATACTTCCCGTGCTGCCGATCTGAGTATCGTCGTTCCGAGTATCATACACCACCCACAAGCCATCCCTTGAAAACACCTGTGTGTTGTGTATGGTGTGCCCCTGCGCGGCATGCGTAAGTTGGATTTCGGTAAAATTCATTCGAATAGATTCGCTGGGACTGCAAGCAGACAGACCGAATAAGAGGCCATACGCTACCGATTCAACCTGATTGGTCATTTTTATTCCTCGTCCCTTACCTTCCCAATTTCGATAAGAGCCATTCCCGAATCTTGGCCTGTTGTTCGGGGTATGTCCAATGACCGGTCTCCTGCACCAAATACAGCTCTTTCGGGGCTTGTATCGTATTATAAGCCGAATAGTATGACGTGGGCGGACAGGTTTCATCGTTATAGCCCCACGTGTAAAAACCCGGTACATTGACCGACCGTGCAAAATTGACGACATCATAATAAGCGGAGGTTCCGATTTTCTTTTCAGTTGCCATAAACGGTGCGTTGGATGTATTAAACATGTGCGGCCAGCCACCCGCGCGGCCGTGTAGGTAGCCTGTCAAATCACAAAGGGCCGGATATAGCGATACGAGGTACTTTATCCGATTGTCCAATGCGGCCGTGACGATGGATAGCGCCCCACCTTGGCTACCACCCCAAACCGCCAGGTTGTTGCCATCAAATTCAGCAAGCGAGTAAAGGTAATCAACCGCTCGCACACAGCCTAGGTACACTCTTTTATAATAATATTCATCGCGATCATCGAGGTTGAAAAACTGGTAACTTTTCAATGCTCCCGCCCGGAGGTCGTTATACAGGCCCGTTTCATAAATGACCGGAATACCGTGGATACCGATCTGCAGGGTAATTACCCCCTTTTCCGCCAAGTCAACAATACCATAGTACGGCCGTATCCCCGCTCCCGGAACTTGTAATACCGCAGGATATTCGCCAGGGGCCTTCGGTTTGGCAAGGATACCGTAAAGACGGCTACCGGTCTCATAGTTCTGGATATTCACCTGATACACATCTGCCTTCTCCGTACAACGCTCGGGCAGCAGGGTCAACTTGGCATCCATGGGGATGTTCGCTGCTTCTGCTTTTGCGGCATTCCAAAACTCCCAAAAATCGTCGGGCAGTTGCTGCGTTGGTTCAATGCTTTCCGGTGCATACCCGGCGGTAGCGAGGCCGCGGTAGGTGATCCCGTCTACCGAGATACGCGCTTCGCAGCGCAAGAACCCGGGGTCGCTCAGCTTGCCTTTCACTTGGGCCCTACCGTTTTTCAACATGATCGTTCCCTGATCGATTGGCGGCATTTTTTCAGGACCCAAGGTGTAGGAAACTTCCACGTCAGCCATCGGCACTTGGTGCTTTAACAGCTGTATGGTAAACGTTGCTTCCTCGCCAGGAGCGTATGTCCAGTCCGGCTTATCAGGCGACACCAGCACCTGTATGGGGTGTGGTGGTCGCGATTGGGCAGAAACAATCGGTGAGAAACAGCATAGCGCGCAAGCAAGTGCGATGATACGGATGAAGGAAAGTCTGTTCATGATAATTGAAAAATAATCGTAAGTAAATTTACCTTGGTAAGCGAAAGTACCATTTTTCGCACTCCCCCCATACAAATTCTTCAAAAACAATCACAACGTAACCTTCAAATACCGCTATCCCTCCGCTTACCAAGGCTTGCCTGTTCCCTGAATAATCCATGGCTTGGCCCACTGACTGTTTGCCTGATTCGAATAGGAAGTCTGTTCCAACCGATCGATGGCATCCTCTGCATTCTGCATGTTCGTGAAGACTTCCGCATCACCATAAATAAACCGCACAGGCAATACCGGTTGCGGCGAATTTGGGCCTGCGATTAATGCTGGCAATCCCGTTCTCCTGAAGTCCATCCATGCTTCGGTTGTTCCCGTCCAGCTAGCAACCCATTTCTGCGTCATAATCTGTTCCAGCGCGGTAGCGCTGTTATAGTGCACACCATCTTCGGCAATGAAGTTACCATATTGACCGTCAACTTTCCATGTTTGCAACGATTTCTGAATACCCTCATAATAATGTGTTTCAGCATTGGCTCCTACCGCCCATCCTTTCAGCGCCGCTTCGGCGAAGATAAAGCTTACTTCCGCGGCAGAAATAATCCGGGCCTTTAGCATATCTTGATCCGTATTATAGCGGTACAAATCAGACATTTGGGATACATGCTGGTTTTCTACCTCTTGACCCGGGGTCGGATTACCGTTATAGTAGTCGGGCAACCGGAGACCTACCGGAACACCAACATATAAACTGGTATTGAGTTGTGGGTCATCGGCCCCTTTCAATGCCGGGTTGAAATGCCGGGTAAATTTGTGTCCCGCAGCAATCTCCGCTTTCAGGGTAAGGTCCGGAAGGGACACCATCGATAGCCGCTCGCCGTCGCGGCGAATGGCATTATCCATATATTGTGTCAACGAACCATCAGCCACCCATTGCACGTGAACAGGTGCCCACCACACGGGCAGCCGGGGGTCATTTGTCGCCAGTAATTGGTCCATTAGTGTCTTAGCTGGCTTTCTCCTCCTAAAATTACTTCTGCCAGCATCATCGTTCATGAAATTATAGGGCCAGCCATTACTGGCTTGCGAGCCTACGTAGCTAATCGTCGCATCGTCAGTTGGCGAATCGATATACACCCCCGAACTGTATACCCTTTCTATAGTAGATTTGGCCAAATCCGGCAGTTTTCCCGAAATGCGCATCGCATAACGAAGCGCCAAGCTGTTGGCAAACTTGTGCCACCGCGCCGGATCACCACCATAATAGGTGTCATAACCCGCCAGATAGCCGGAGTTATCGCCTGTCGCAAACAGCTCGGCTGCTTGCTGCAGGTCGTCCAGTATACCCCGATAGATTGTCTCTTGGGAGTCAAATGCGGGCTCAAACAACGCCTCTTCTCCTTTCAGCGCATCGGTATATGGCGCATCGCCCCATAAATCGGTAATCATTCCAAAAACAAAAGCCTTCATCGTGTACGCCACACCTTGATGAAACACCTGATTGCTTTTCATCAGATAAGCATTATTCCGCAGCATCCCATAATAATTAGCCCAGTTTTCAGGTCCCCATTCATACGTATTGATACCGCCAAACCAACCGTCGTGTTGGATATGTTGCATCACTCCCGCCGTTACATCCCAGCCTTTGCTCAGGTAATCGGTCGCGGCTGTGGCAAGAACAGTGGGCATAATCATGTTTGGGTTCCCCACAGCGGGGTCAACCACATTCGGATCGATATTCGTTTCCGTTAATTGATCACTGCATGATGCCAAGCTAACAACCGCAAGTACAATTAATATTTTACGCATTTTTTTTAGTGTATCCATGATAATGAATTTAATAGGGCCTACAAACTGACATTCAACTTAAAGCCAATCGGCATGGTCCAAGGCAAAACATTGTTCCACTCTATCCCTTGACGGAAACCATCTCCCGACACCCGAAACGCCCGCTCGGGGTCAATGCCGATTTTCGCCTTCGTCCAGATAATCAGGTTCCGTGTGTACACGGAAACATGGACATTGCGGAGTCCGCCAACCTTGGGGATGGAATAACCTAGTGAAATCTCGCGAATTTTGAAGAAATCAGAGTCGAATGTCACCTGCTTATTATAACCCCACGGGAACATATCCGTTATCCGGAGGAGGTTGGTACCAGCCTCTCCAAGATGCTCTACATAAGAGCCGTCGTCCTGTTGGATGACACCTGGAATAAACCCACCGTCCCAAAGGCCGTCAGGAAGTTGGTAGCCGCCGGCCTCCTGCGTATGCCCACCCACCCGGGGGAAATTCCCATTTTGTGGGATAATATACTTTTCCGGATTCGACCGTAACATTTCCGCTAACTCACTCGAAGTGTACTTACTACCCGGTATCAGCATATCCAGCTGCCGCTGTGATTTCCAATCGGATTCGCCATACCGGTAAGTCCACGACATGAATTGCCCTCCGGCTCGCCAGTCGAAGCTCGTCGTGAGGTTAAACCGCTTATAACGCAAAGACAGCTGCCCGCCCATCAGAAAATCAGGATTCCAGTTACCCACTTTTTCCATTGCTGTTATCGCGTTGTCTTCCTGCCATTCACCATTGCTATCAAGGATCGGCCAACGATAATACTTATCATTGGGATCGGTTACTTGCAGGTATCCACTGCTGTATAGGTTGCCGATTTCCTCGCCAACCCAGCTGTAAGCGCCCCCGTCATTATCTGACCAAAACTGGTGGTATTGCAGATCACCGGTTAACGCATCGAGCGTGGTACGGGTGCGCGACCAGTTCAGATTCACATCCAGATTCCAGCCATTACGGTCGCGGATGGGGTTGGTAATCAGCGCGAGTTCGAGCCCGCGGCTGGAGAGCATACCGGCATTGATCTTTGCGGCGACAAAACCCGACGAGGGAGCAGTGTTCACATTCAGAATCTGGTTCTTGTTCTCCACATAGAAATAAGTCCCCTCAAACTTAACCCGGTTGTTGAATAGCCAAAGATCAATGCCGCCCTCATAAGACGATGCGATCTCGGGCTTCAGTTGTGGGTTTTTCAAGACGTCTTGAATATTATTGGTGACCAAGTCGCCCCAACTGCCAATACCTAATGCATTGTACAATTCGTAAGGGTTGGTGTCGTTACCCACCTGGGCCACCCCGCCGCGAAATTTAAGCAACGAAATCTGTTCGGGCATCTTAAACGTATTGCTAGCCAACCAACTCAAGGAAGCCGACGGGTAAAAATATGATCGGTTTTCAACAGGCAAGGTGCTCGACCAATCATTTCTGGCGGTAAGGTCGAGATAGATCTTTTCTTTGTAACCGATCGAGGCAGTGCCCAAAATGCTGTAAATCCGCTTCATGTAGGTGTTATTCCAAGTCGACCGGTTACTTGTAGGAATGTTCGATATTCGGTACAGCCCCGGGACGGAAAGCTCCACACCACCCATCGATTGGATTTTATGCTGCCGGAACATCGAGTTGGCCCCACCCGATATGGCGATATCAAATCCGTTGATAACTTTTTGGTAAGTGGCCAAAACGTCCATGTTGGTTTCTTGGTTCACAAAATCGTCGAGGAAGTAGCCTCCTTTGTTCATTCGCGAATAACTCCAGGGTATTTTGGTTTCCTGGGCTTCGTTAAATATATCGTGCGAAACACGTCCGAACATACTTAATCCCGGTGCAATCGTCCAGTCGGCCCGAACATTCCCATAAGCATGGTCACGGGTATAAGCATTGGTTAGGCCGTAGGCAAGGAAATACGGATTGTCCATACCCTCAGCCGGCCGCCTTTGGGCAACATGTTCCGCTCCATCCTGCCAATAGTCCTGCATATCGTTTATGTCTATTGCCGGCCAATTGTAAGCGGCCATAAGCGGGTTGCTACCGCGACCAGTGGCCGGTCGATTGGGAGAAGACGACCTTAGAAAATTAAGGTTGGTACTTACTCGCAGATCGTGTCGTATCTGAAATTCCGCAACTGCGGCTAAGGCATCCCGGTTTAGGTCAGCATTGGGAATCATGCCATTGTGTCGCATCATATCGTACGATATTCGATAGGTACCCAAGGCATTTGAACCGGCCACAGCCAAATTGTTGACGGAAGTAATTCCAGTCTCCATGAAGTTCTTCAAGTTATCCGGATACGACTTCAATTCGATAGGTATCTTATTGCCGTTCTCGTCAAGTGGACTCATGAAATGCGGAGCCTTGATTCCAACATCCAGTTGCGCCCCCCCCCAATAGGCAGAACCTTCACTGTAGGTATCGCCGCCGCCACTCATGTTGCCGTTACCATATTTGTAATGGTAATCCAGGTAACGGTATGGGACTTCAAACACATTACTAGTAGAAAAATGAATCCCTAATCCATCGCTCTTCTTGCCGGCTTTTGTTGTTATGAGAACCACACCGTTACCGGCCCTTGACCCATATAGCGCCGCCGCACTTGGTCCCTTCAGGATCGATACGCTCTCGATATTCTCCGGATTGATATCCGAAATAACATTCCCATAGTCGACGTCATTCCGATCACCACGGCTACTGCTGGCATTGTTGAGCGTGTTTTGCATCGGAACACCATCCACAACAAATAACGGCTGGTTGTCGTTACTCAACGATGTTGCTCCGCGGATAACCATACTTACCGATGACCCCGGGCCCCCGGTTTGGTTAATGGTTACCCCCGGTACCCGGCCGGCAAGTGAAT
Source organism: Parapedobacter flavus (assembly GCF_035818675.1). Lineage (NCBI taxonomy): Bacteria > Pseudomonadati > Bacteroidota > Sphingobacteriia > Sphingobacteriales > Sphingobacteriaceae > Parapedobacter > Parapedobacter flavus. The sequence goes on along the minus strand of NZ_JAYKZZ010000038.1, from coordinate 17,993 downwards.
TGATGACGTTTTCCTGTGGCACGTTCACCATATCCTCGCCATCCACCTGACCTACCGAGTATCCCAATGATTTGGTTTCCCGCTTGATGCCGAGGGCCGTAACCACCACTTCATCCAGCGCCTCTTCACTAGGCTTCAACTGGGCATTGACCACCGATCTGCCTGCGACCGCAATCGTTGTGGTTTCATAACCCAGCGCCTTAAATACCAGTGAGGCACCTGAAGGCAAGTTATTGAGCACAAAACGTCCCGAACCGTCTGTCGACACCGCCTGTTCGGTTCCTTCCAAGTTGACAGTCGCCCCCGCAACCGGATTTCCGTCGGGACCAGTTACAACCCCCGACACATTCGTTTGGCCCTGCGCCTGCACGTCTACACCCAGCAACAAGGCGATGACGATGGAAAACAAGGCTCTAAACCATTTTTTCCTAACTGTAAATTTTCCTAATTCCATAACGATTTACTTTGGTTTAATCGGTTATCCATACTTGATGCTTTGATGTTCTTAGCAGTCACAAAAAAGTTCTTTTCCATTGATTTTGCCATTAAATTTTGATAAAGATCCGTTTCTTATAAAGCACGTAAATGGGGATGAAGCACAGTAGACAAACCCCAATCGCCCAAAGCAGGGAAGCCACTTCGGCCCAATCTCCACTGATGAATTGACGGGCATACCACGTATTGAGTGGCCCTAACACCTCCGGTAGTAAACCGCCGATGACGTATGCCGTAATCGCGTTGGCCCCGAATACGACACCAACCTTGGCCCAAGCGCTAAACTTCAACACCTCCATAACGAAGAAGAGCGACGCAAATATCATCGCCGCCAAACCGGCGGTATATAATACATAGGAACTCGTCCACAGATTCTTATTGATGGGGAACACCCATCCCCACGCCGAGCCAAGGAGGAACGCCGACAATCCGCCTACATACAACCAAATCACCTTCCGCTCGTGTGGCATACCCTCGATTGCCAAAAGCCTTCCGGCCAACATCCCCAAGATACCGCTAACGATTGCCGGAAGGGTACTGAGGATACCTTCCGGATCCCACGTGCCCTGCCACATCGTGCCCGGTATGAGCAATCCATCAACCCAGGCAGCCAGATTCTTGCCTGGCTCCAACACGCCTGTACCTACGCCTGGCACAGGCACCAGCAGCATGGCTGCCCAGTACAGGAGTAGAAGCGCACCGCCAATGATGGCTTGCTGTTTCCAACTGGTGTACAAGTAAAGCAATGCGCATACTAAAAACACGACGGCAATCCGTTGCAGCACACCCGGAATGCGTATCTCGTCGAAAGCGAAGTCCGGAAACAATCCCAAGAAAATCCCGATAAGAAAGATAAGGGCTGCACGTTTCAGGGTCTTCGCTACCAGCGCCGCCTTCGGCCGACCGGTGTCCAGCATTTTACGGTAGGAAAGGGTAATAGAAATCCCGACGATAAAAATAAAAAAGGGGAAAATACAATCGGTAGGTGTAACCCCATGCCAAGATGCATGCCGCAACGGCGCATACACATGCTCCCATGAGCCCGGGGTGTTCACGATAATCATCGCTGCTATCGTAAATCCCCGGAACGCATCCAAGGAAACCAAACGCCGAACTCCCGTATTTTTTGTCATTTTTATGGTATTGCTAATAATTGGTCAGTATCCGAATATGCTTGTCACCCGTTCTTATCGCTGAAAGCAATCACCTTGCTTTAACTACTCAAAAATAGGTGAACTAGGCTTACCTTCTTTATACAATATTATCATTTGCATAGCGCATTTTATCATGTTACCCAGCCAACAACACATTGATTTACAGAATGTAAAAAAGATTAATTCATCCATACTCGTTGACCCATGACTATTCTTTTGCCGGGCCTTCGATAACCCCAAGGTACCTACCCATCCAATACGGAAACAGCCAGATGTCGCCAGCGCTGTTTTCCCCCCGACCGCCACTACCCCCATCCAGCGTGAACCGATTGGCGTTATGGCGGGATATCTTTAATTCGTCGGGAGGTAGTACCTCCGCGGTGGTCTGCCCACGGAAATTGGGTGCCAAGTGATCAATGTCTTTTCGATGGCTGTTCGTAACGGTCCATTGGATCAGGTCAAGCGGATATTCCTTCAGGTACCATACGGCCTCTTCCAGATCGATCGAATCCGCGCCGGTAATGGCGGTGAAAATATTCCATGCACCCTCCTTTTCGGGTCTTTCCGCTTGCCAATGATCGCGGATGGCTGCGCCATATTTCGATTGGAGCGTATCATTGAACGCATACCGGTACAATCCCCAATAGCCTGCAAAATACATTTCGTCATCCGAATGGTTCCATGCACCCGAGAGCATCTGGCTCCAATCATCGGAGCCTTCCGGCGCCTTTCCGATTTCTTCCATCGGGCGCAGGAGGTTCTCCAGGTACCCGTGGTTATCCATCAGATCGAAAGCAGTTTCGCGATAGATCGACTTGCCCGTGAAGTGGTAAGCGGTCTGGAGCATACCGATGATATTGGACGAATTCAGTTTCCGGTCACCCACGTTCGTGGGGAACGCATTGACGTACTCGGGATTCCACCGGCCCCACGTGGTGGGCTGTCCGTCATAGTCTACCAGGTAAAGATCGTGCTTTACGATATGGCCCATCAAGGTATCGATAAGGCGGATGGCTTTCTCCCGCGTTTCCTCGTGATCCACCAATTCGGCAATTACACCGAATGCAAAGATGTGCCCGATCGCCTCGTCGCTGCTGGTCGTCGCCTTCCAGTACCATTCGGGATGCTCGGCTAGCTGCCAGCGCTCGGGGTCGGAAAGTATATCGCGGGTATCCGCTGTTCCACGCCGCTCAAAGGAACGCGCCGGGAAGCCCGGAACGGGATTGATATCATATAATCTGCCCATGGCATCCAACGACTCCATACAATAGTCCAATGCCTCTTGCTCGCCCGTGGTCGCATAGCGGAACGCTTCGGCGGCCAGATAAAGTGAGGTCCACAGCCCATCATTGTCCGAATCCCCTAGATAGCCGGTACTCAGATCGCCTTCCTGCATGCCCACGAGTGTGGCGTTGAATCCATTCCGGATGTGCCTTTTGCGCACTTGTTGTTCATAATACATGGCTTTTTCATGCAAGGTCATTTCTTTGAAATGGATAACACCGAGTCCGCCATCGGTCAACAGCAACACCGAAGTGTCCGGGCCCGGGGCTATATCCAGCACGTGGTCGCTCGGCAACCAACGCTTGCTCGCATAATATGCGATATCACCTCCTTCCCGCACCACGAAAGCCCCTTTGGAAGTACCGAACCAAGGATTCCCATCGATCATTTTAACCGCAGTGATATCCGTCCACGGAAGTTTTTGCTGAATGTCCCCAGCCACTTCACCACGCTCCAAATCGTAGCGAAAATAGCCATCGGCCGTACCCACGACGAGCTCATTATGGCGATCGTCAACATCAAGAGCCGTCAGGTTCGCGCCGTCATATATTTTCTCCAACGAACGCGTCGGGGTAGAAAACCAGTACACGCCATCGTCCGCGAGCAAAAAGAACTGCGAACGATCTTTGGGATGGGCTACTATTTCTACCACGCCAGTCCCGGAAACTAGGCCTTTCCAGGTGACGGCGCCACCCTCAATGAAATGCACGGCACGCCCATCGGTCACCAAAAACTCTTGCACATCATTGGCGGCAAAAACAGTCGGTTCATCCAATTGATGTTCCACAAACAATCGCCCGGACCAAGCATTGCTGAAAACAACCCGCTTATCGAGATAAACGAACTCGCCTTGGCAAAGTACCATATCTACGATGGCCTTTGCCGACATAAACCGGTAGGTATTGTCGGCTACTACGCTACCCGGGTGCAGGAACCGTCCATCACGCAGGTGTTTGAGCCCATCCGATGCGAGCATTTGTACTTTTCCGTCGCGGTCTGCCTCAACCCGTTGCAGTTGCACGCCATCCTCGCTAAAAGAATATTTCACACTGTAATCCTGCATAAAAACGGTATCGGCATAGGCCGTGCCCTGCCGCGGTACCGGTTTATCACAGGCATAGGTTCCAAGAGCGATTAATAATAGCAATCGTATATTACGTGTCATGTTCATCTGTTGAGTGATAAAAAATTTCTGCGGGCGCGACAATCCTTACGGTCTTACCGCCACATATTTAATCGCCTTCCGGTCATTATTCAGATGGAAGGAGTAGGTCATATGGAGCAGCCCATCTCGCCCCTGGATCAGGGACGGATAGGAATACCTGCCTGATTTCGATGCATCGTATTCAATGGGATATTTCACCGGCCACGTCTTTCCTTCATCGGTTGATAAGTATAGGCTCAATCGATACCGGCCGTCGTCGACATCGTTGCCCAGCATAGCCCATCTGCCGTCTGCCAGCACCACCGCGTCTACACTGGCGCCGTTGGGGATTTCCGTTTTGCGGGCAGCGGTCCAGCTCCTTCCGCCATCGTATGACTCGCTCACCTGCACGCGTGTAGGTGCATCGCCACTGTCCCGCATGTAGGCGACTATACTGCCATCCTTGCGTTGCATCAATGCAGGTTGGATAGGACCTCTGCCAACGATGGGTAGGCTCGGTAACCAAGACATTCCCCCGTCATCAGAAATTGCGACCATGGAGAAGTTGAACCCGTCGGAATAAAGCGGCAACAAGATCTGGCCGTCAGCCGTGATAAGCGGCTTGATACGGGTCATCCAACCCGTGCTCCGCTTCGTGATGTCCGTACTGGCCGCGATAATCATCTCGTCGTACCGGGGCGCGTATTCCGACCAGCCATGATAAGTGGGTGGAAGTTCCTTCAATTTAGTCGCTACCGCTTTTGCAAATTCCTCGCCGGGCTTGAGGAGTATATTGTCCTGCCATTCCCACGCCGGCGCTCCCTCTTCACGATATTGAGTGGTGGACCGAACACGCAAAACCGAATGTTCCCATTTGTTGGCCTGTACGGCAATCCATACCAGAAAAAGTTTGTCTCCTGCCATAAAGAGCACCGGGTTGCAATCGGGCAGGTGGGGCGTATCCGCCAGCTCGAAAGGCGCACCCCAATACCGGTCTTCCCTTTTCTTGCGTGCCCCCATGATTCGTACATCGTCTGCCGTGCGTTCTCCGCTTCCCTGGAACCACGCGAGCAACAGGTCGCCGTTAGGCAACTCCACCACGCTGCTTCCGTGCACATGCTGCGGCTGTAAGGGAAATACCAATACCGAATCGGTCACCGTAACTTTGGTGTCGTCCACTTGCCCACTCGCTAGCGCAAAACCGGCAATCAAATAAAAAAATGTTACCGTCAGTCTTCTCATCGTCAATAATTATTCAGTGTTGCCATCGGTTATTTATGAATACGAAAGGTATCCCGCACGTTGCCGGTCGAATCCAGGCACACATAATCCAGGTCACGGCCATCGATTTGGAGGTGCTGATACAGGTATCCTTCGTTTAAACGTTTTGCAGCGTAAGGCTCGATAGTACCCGACTCGTTCTTGCCCCTGGTACCAACGGACATGATATACGTGGTGCCGTCGGAGTTGCCTTGCTCAGTACGCCCCTCTTTCAAGGGGGCCGTCCGTAAATAATAATGGAAATGCCCATTCATCACCATATCCACCCCATACCGATCAAACAGTGGCACCCAGTCCGCAACAATATCTGGGTAGGGCTCCTCGGATGTATAAGGCGGAAAATGGAATACCACAAATTTCCACACGGCATCTGTGGCCGCCAGCTGGCGGTCGATCCAGTCCTTCTGCTCCGCCACGGAAAAACTGACCACATCAATCATGAGGAATAAAGCATTTTCATACCGGAAGGCGTACGTAAGTCCCGACGGCAGACCCGCCGGGCCGTTCTGGGGATAGGCCAATACGCTCTGGTAACGCGACGCGCCGAGCCCGTCCTGGCTGTCGTGGTTACCGGGTACTGCCATCAGTGGCGTTCGACCAAACACGCCGTTGGAATATCCGAAAAAGGCATCCCAATCGTCGCCGTGCAGGCCCGTGTTGACCAAATCGCCTGCCAGGATGTAGAACGCAGCTTCGGGATAACGTGCATCGGCACGCTGCAACAGCGTTCCCCATTTTGGATCGTTATGTACATCCCCAAACCAGGTGAACGCAAATCGGTTGTCCACATCCGCCGTTTTAAAATGCAGCGTATCCGATACGGCATCGTCATGCCCCACCATATAATCGTAGGTCACCCCCGGCACCAACCCATCCAACGCAGCGGTGAACCGGCTGGTATACCGATCATTCTGTAACTGCCTATCCTCCAACAACAGGCGTTCGGCCTCGACAAAAGCCGTATCGGTGGTATTTGCCTGCCAATATTTTATCCACGAGCCGGTCACCGTACGGTCGCAACGCCACTGTACCACCACTCCGGTCGACGGGTCCTTGGGCAATGTTAACGTGATCTGGTCGGGCGCAATACCCGAAGGGAAATCGGTATGCCGAAAGCCCCCCACTACGTGGGCTTCCCGCGCACGACCACGTATGGTCGGTAATAACTGTTGGCCCCGCAACTCATGGGGCACCGCTGTCAGTACCAGTCCATCCCAATCCAGATAGGTGAATGCACCGGTATCCAATTCGGCAATCCGTTGCTCACGGGGGAAAATTGGTCTGATTTCCAGGTTATCGTTCGGATTTACCGGTGCGACACTGACGAAATAGACCGGGCGATGCTTATCAAATCCGTTAATGCCAAGCCCCACCTCGCCCGCTGCAACTTCCTTTTGCCATACTTCATATGTATACAGCTCGTTGCGTACCGTTAATCCGGTCTTCTCGAACCCCTGGTCGGCCAACCAAAAAGGAATATCTTGTTGTGCTGTATCCCGCATCACTGACACCACGGCGGGCACATCCACATCGAATTTCCAATAAGTGGTTGCCAGCATGTTTTTTTCCTGTGGCGAGATAAAGTCAAGTATAAAGGCCGTGCTGATGGTATCCAACTCAGCCGGCGTCAATTGGTCGTATAGCCGGGTAACCACGTCGCCCATTACGCCCGCAACAGAATCCCGGTGGGTGTCCTGCACCGGCGCACACGCCAACATACCCATGGATACCGATATAGCCATCAACCCAAAAAAACGACTCATCATATCTTCAGGTTTGTTAATGAATAAAAAACGTGTTATGATCGCCAACAAAAACCCGCGTGCTCTTGGTGTAAAGCATGCCATTGACATCGCGGTATTTCAAATCAACGTAAAATGCTTTGTAGCCCGATTCGGGTAAGGCGGTTTTGATCTTGAATTTCCGTTTGTGCGCCAGGTGTAAATCTTCACTCACCCAGGTTTCATCCCTGAAATCCTGGTCGTCCGAAACAGCGCTCCAGACGACTGCACCTTCCAACCTTGGCTTGGTGGCACGCATATTCAATATCAGCTTGCCGTTGCGCTCCGCCACTTCATAATCGGCTGCCGGGTAGGGCTTTCCCTGTAAGGTAAAGCCCCAGAAGGAGGAAAGGGCCTGGAAAGCCTGGCTCTTGTCGCCAAGGTCGTGTCCTTCGTTGGGTACGTAATGAATGTAATCCGGTCCAGGGATGCTATCGATATAGTGTTTCACGGCGTCGATTACCCAATATTGGTCATTCGTACCCATGAAAAGCATTTTTGGTTTATTGAGTAACCGCCTGTACGCATAGGGGTCAATCATTTGGGCCAGTGTACGGCCGCGGTCGCTTTCGATATCCTGTACAAGGCCGAGCGCAACATAATCCTGTATTTGCGGGCTATACTCTTTCCACACTTCGACTTGATAATTGAGATTGACCGGCATATTCAGGATATCGATGACCATGGGTGCGAATGCTTCCACCCGTTCATCTTGCGACGCTGTCAGCCAGGTTGTCCAGCCACGTTTCGATAAACCGGATACGACAAACCTTGTCACCGGTTTGGAAGAGCGGCTCGTAGCGATCTCCTGCATCGCATCCATCGCCCGTACGGCGCTTTTTACCATCGGGAAGAGCAAGGGCCACGTATAATCGCCATCCTGTTGGAACTGATGCAAGGTGTAGGATATCAACTCATCTTCAACCAAACCGTTGTAAAGCGGCTGGTTGGGCACCTGCCGGAGCACGGCTGCAACGGCCCTGTTTGCCACGGCGATTTCCGCTATATCCTGGATAAGCCCATCCGTGGCGAGATTGTGCCATTCGGGCATCGCGGGGTTATCTTTCTGCATACGGCCGCTGCTGACAAACAATAATCCCCCGTCGTAGGCTACGTCTTTGGGTACGATCACATTGAGCTGATGGGCCCATGTATGCTCCCGCCATCGTTGGGAAGTAAGCAATACTTGGAAAATCGTCCCTTGGTCGGTCACCAAACTATCCCTGATTTCCCATTTGTAGGTGGTATCTCCGTTTCCAAGGTAGCTTTGTAATGCCGTAGATGGCGTCACCTGGGAATTTCCCTGGCCAAAAGTAGCTATCGGAAATAAGATAGCCACCCAAGCAAGCAAACCCAACCTTTTTTTATTTCGATACGAATATTTCATGCGTGTTGTTTTAAAGCGCTGCTGGATCGATAACCACATGTTTAATCGACCTCCTGTTGTAGGTATAAGTGATATGTACCAACCCATCCGACGACTGGATAACGGCCGGATAGGCATAGCCATCTTCAATGGGTTCGTTTTCCAATGTCATCACGGGTTCCCACGTTTTTCCATCGGCTGATATGGCAATGTTCAGAATATTCCGCCCCTTAGGTTCATCGCCATGCTTCGTAGAGTGGTTATACACCAGTAGCTGACGGCCATCGTCCAATGTCACGGCATCGGTTCCCGAATTGGGATTGGGTAAGTCCATCGCGGTCATTTCACTCCACGTCTGCCCACCATCTTCCGACCAACTTTCGGCAAGCACATCCTGCCGGGTGCGGCAGATTACCTGCATTCTGCCGTCTGGATAAGTCAGGATACTGGGTTGGATGGCATCAAACGCCACCCCGTCGTTGATTGGGCCAACTACGCTCCATGTCTTTCCAAGGTCTTTGCTGATTTCGAAATAGACCCGCCAATCCTGGTCTTCACCATCCCCCTTTACGTATTCAATGCTTGTCGGATTGATGATGGTCCCGTCTGCCAGTTGAATCGGCTTGTTTTTGACGGGGCCCAGCAAATGGCCCACTTTCGGGTCTTCACCTAATTTACGGGGCTCCGACCATGTTTTACCATAGTCTTTTGATGTGATCACCATGCCCCACCATTCCTGCGGACTGGGCCCAACTTTGTAGAACAGCATCAGGTCACCGCCTTCGGGCTGAAACAATACTGGATTCCAGCACGGGTACCGCAACGTATCGTTCTGCACACCGTTTGCCACCTCTTCCGGCCAAGCCCATTGGCCATCCACCATACGGGACACCCAAATTCCCACATCGGGATGGCGTTCGTATGTGCCCGCAAAAAAAGCGGCGACCAACCCGTCCGGCGTTTCGACCAAGGTCGATGCATGGCACTCGGGGGTAGGCTTGTTATCCAACGGGTAAAGGAGTTCACCACTCACATACCCAGCGGTAGTTGCATCTGCTTTTGGCGGTAAGTCAAATCGTTCTTCAGCCCCATTGGGCTGGGAGCATCTTAGGCAAAAGATGGCGAGAATGGGTAAAAAGATTCTTGCTTGCTTCTTCATGGTTGTCTGTTTTGTTTTACATGGTTATGTGCTTCGTCCGAAATATACTAATACGACGGCGTTACGCTATTGGCATTAATTCGATCTGCTCCAATAGCTCCCGAAACTGTAAATAGAACAAATCCATACGCTTCTTGGCGGTTGCATCGAACACACCGGCATCCTTTCGCGTGAATGTCGAAATAGGCAATCCCCTTTTTTGCAGAAAATATTTGGCTACAGTCGGATAGACATCATGCATGATATCCATATGATTGATAAAGAACCGTTGTACCATCCCGACCTGTTCAGCTACCCCTTCGTCATCGTAATGATCACATAACCAAACAATCAACTCGGGATAATAATTACCCTGTATGCAGGAAAGACCAGCCGAACCGGCTTTTAATGACTCCACGGCATGCGCCATATACGCGTCATACAAGCCAAAGCCTACCACTTCTTTCGTCGCCGCCAGCTTCGCCTCTATCTGCCGGATGTCCAAACAGGTATCCTTATGGTAAATTACCCGCCCCGTGCCGACGAAACGCTGCAGTTGCGCTGCGGTTAGCACGCGCTTGAAGGGTTCCGGGCATTCGTAGAACCCCAGCGGAATACCCCCCGTGGCATCCAGCAATTGCTCGAACCGTTCATCAAACAATGCTGTACTTTCCGATTCGCTTGCCAGCATATTGGTAATCACGATCACAGCTTCCACCCCCGTCTCGTAAAGCCGTTTCACAAAATCAGCCTGCTTTTCCACCGTTCCACCGAACGTACCGGTAGCAACCACGGGCACCGCACCGTCCGCTACGCGCACAACATGGCTAGTTACAGCGAGCTGCTCCTCACCCGATAAATTAAACATCTCGCTCGATTGGCAATTGGCAAACAAACCTGCCGCGCCCGCCCGGAGATAAAGGGCCGTGAGCTTCGTTAAGCCATCAAAATCAACCGCCCCGCCTTCCGTGAAAGGCGTTAACATGACGGGAATATATCCTTTCCGTTTACTACTCATCGAATCTTTGCAAATTTTTAAAATTGACAATAAACAAAGATAGATGGCGGCAATCCTGCCGTTCTATATCAAATTAACGGGATGTTATAGGATGTTACCAATATTGCTTGATTTTACGGTTCACGAAATCTACGCTTCTCGCCAGTTGGTCCATGCCGTCGACACCATCTTCAATGCTGATCCACCCATCGAAACCAACGGCGCGCAAGGTCGCGAAGATCGTGTCGTAATCATTTAGGCCCTTTCCGATTTCACCGTGCCGCAACACGGAGGCATAGCCTTCGCTGTCGTCTTCCATTTTCCGCAGGTCTTCGATGGTCCCACCCACCAGGTAACGGTCACTGGCATGCATCGTCTTGATGCGGTATTTCACTTTTTCCAACAGGTCCAGTGGATCCTCTCCGGCAAGGAACGCATTACTTGGGTCGTAGTTCACACCGAAATGGGAGTCGTCGATGGCATCGACAATCTGGCCGAACACCTCAGCTTTCTGTGCGAATTCGGGGAATTTCCAGAAATCATCTTTATAGTGGTTTTCCAGGATCAGGGTAATACCGAATGTCTTGGCGTAGGCTAGGCATTCCTGGATTGCATCGGCCGCTAATTTCACCCCTTCATCGATGGAAAGCTCTGGACGGCGCTGCCCGGATAAGACACGGCAATAGCGGCCACCCAGCGCATCTGTCATATCGATCCATTTTTTTTGCCGCCCGATCTGTTCGTTCCGGAACGCCTGATCCGGATGGGTGAAGTCCGGCGAGCAGCACATCATCGGGATCTCCAGTCCCACGTCGCCAACCCGACGACGGAAACGGCTCCAATTCTTGGGTTCCTCCATCTCCAAAAAGCCGGCATACCACTCCAGCCCGTCGATTTCCAACCCCGAAGCCAAATCGATCCACTCATCGAGCGTCATCTCGCCGGTTACACAAAGTGCTTTCATGAATGCTTTCGGGAATACCGCTAATTTGGGCATACAATCAATAGCTAATCAGTGTCTAATACATCTAAATTTTTTTCGGGATTCCTGCCAATGATGGGATGTTGTTCCAGTTCGATGGCCTGGCCGCTGACGGGCCCCAGCGAATCCGAAAGCCACCATACGGCGGAGTTGGCCACTTCCATCGGATCCAGCAACCTTCGGGCAGGTGCATACATCGGCGAAATGAGTTTATACCAGTCGGGCGGCAAACCGTGGCCCTCCTTCCGTTCCTGCTCCTTTTCCGTCAGCACCCAACCCACGTTCAGCTGGTTCACCCGTATGCCGAGGTCCCTATGCAGGCTATCCCCCAAGTTGCGGGTAAGTGTCATCAGCGCGCCTTTTGAAACGCTGTACGCCAGCAAGCCCGGCTCCCCGGCATAGGCGTTGACCGACCCGATATTGACCACGGCACCTTTGGTTTCTGCCAGATGCGGAACCGCTGCCTGGATGATGGCAAAAGGTGCCAACGTATTTACTTCCAACACCTCCCGGAACAGGGGGAGTGTCGTATTGTCCACATGGGATGAAACCACATAGGCCGCATTGTTGACAATGCCGTTGATTTTCCCGAAACGACGGATGGTCGTTGCTACCAAATCCGCAGCGAAGTTATCGCCTGTTACATCGCCCACGTACGGTGCCACCCGATCCCCGCCACCGAGATGGGCCAGCGCGTCCGATAGATTCCGTTCGCTACGCCCATGGAGGAGTACCTGTGCCCCGCTGTTCAAACAGGCTTCAGCGATGGCGAGTCCAATCCCACCAAAAGCGCCGGTGACGATAATGACTTTATCTTCCAATAGATTGTTCTGCATGGTATTTACCCTTTGGTTTTTTATTTCGGTATCAATACACTTTTGATGACTTCCCCCGCTTTCATCTTCCGGAAGGCCACTTCCCACTCTTCCAATGGCCACATACCCCCAACGATTTTACTGATGTCCAACCGTCCGGTGTCCAATAAGCGGATCACCTTTTCCCAAACCGGCCAGTTGTGGCTGAAACTGCCTTGGATGCGCACGTTTTTCTGTACGATGGGATCTAATGAAAAACCGACAGGTTGTGGGCCCCAACCTACTTTGACGACCTGCCCGTTGGGCCTTACCCATTCGATGGCATGCTGCAGGGTATGGCTGATTCCGGCCGAATCGATTACGCAGTCGGCCCCCATCCCGTCCAGTTCCTTCGCCCATACACCGGCATCGCCCGTGAGCGGCTGGATACCGTAGCTGGCCGCAATATCCAACCGAGCCCGGTCGGCTTCCAGTCCTACAATGGCCACTTCCGCCCCCCGGAGTTGGGCCATCAACGCGCAGAGCATCCCGATGGTGCCCGGACCGATGACCAGTACCCGATCGCCGGGTTTGATATCGGCATTGTTCACCACCGCATTATAGGCTACGCTGCATGGCTCGGTGAGGCAGGCCCGCTCAAATGCCAGGGTTTCCGGTATACGATGTAGGCAGCGGGCGGGAACGGCAACGTATTTGGTCATCGCGCCATTGACTCCATAACCGAAACCTTTCCGTGCCGGATCGAGGTTATACATTCCCACTTTCGACAGTGGATTGTCGGGGTCGATAATGGCTGCCGTCTCACTGACCACCCGATCGCCGGTTTTCCAGTTTTCTATACCCGCACCGATTTCATGGATGATTCCCGCAAATTCATGGCCTAGGATAACCGGGTAATTCACCGGCCAGCTATGGCTGGCCGTCCACTGGTGCAGATCGCTCCCGCATACGCCCACCGCCTTCACTTCCAGAATAACCTCGCCGCGCTTCGGCAGGGGCTTAGGTACTTCCCGGAGTTCCACAGCGCCCCGCTGGCAATCAAAATTTACGACTGATAAAAAAGCCATGGTTGTTTATATTTCTTGTTGACTGGCTGCGAATGGATATTTTCGCAGATGGTTTGCAATATACTTGAGAGATCGGTGGCTTGCGACGTTTTGAACGCGTCGGCATCGATGGTGAGGGGGGCACCGAGTACGACCAAAGGGGCACCGAGAGACGGGCATGAGATGGCTTGCTCGATGGACAACCCGCCGACCGCCTGGACGGGTATGTCGACCACTTCTACCACTTCAGTGAGCTGATCGAGCGGACTAGGGCACGCAAAACCTTGCGTAACCAAGCCCCGCCGCTCGTCATAACCGATGTGATGGATGACGTAGTCGCATCCCAGATCTTCCAGAAACTTAGCGCCATCTATCATGGATTGGCAGGCTAGGTTATCCCCCATCACCTTAATACCGAAATCATGCCCGGCCTGCACCACACATTTAATGGTTTCCGCATGGGCCCTCGCCATAACGACCACGTGTGTTGCGCCGGCCTTAGCCATCATCTCGGCTTCCAGGTAGCCCCCGTCCATGGTTTTCAAGTCGACCACCAACGGCGTATCCGGGAACTCGCTTCTCAACCGCCGCACACCGTGCAACCCTTCCGCCAATACCAAGGGAGTACCTACTTCCAGCCAGTCGACGCCGGCTTGCAAAGCGAGATGGGCGGTATTTACCGCCTCTTCGATATCGGTAAGATCCAATGAAATCTGAACAATTGGTCTCATAAGTTAAAATAAGATTAGCGTGATAAAGATGCACATTTTTATGCTTAGTCCATCATGTTAATTGTATCCGGTCCGCAGGGTGAGTGGTCAATTCGCGACGGGATCCGGTGGTCATAAACTCCGAAACCTCCACTTACCCATTTATTTTTCTTTAAGAAACAAAACAATGGGGTTCGCCAGTTCATCCAGCTTATTAAAACGCATACGGTCCTCTTCTGTCAGTGTAACCTTGTCCAGGAATTCCTTTTTACCAGCCTCGAGGAGATCAAGCGGATCTATGATGCCCACATATTCATCGGCATGTGCCGTATTTAAAAGAAAAGGTAACCGATAGCCGCCGAAAAGATCGTATTCCATTTGGTCGCTATCGTATAACCGATGATTCCTTTTGTCAAATAGGTAAAACGTTTGGTGCACGGGCCTATGCTCTTCCGTCCGGGTTATCTTCAGGTAGGAAAGGTAGTTAGCCCCTTCAAAAAATGACATCCTGCTGGGAATTTCCCCCGCATTGAATAATTCCCGGCGTTTCGACCATTTCAAGTCGTGGGTAGGTTGCTTTTTCACCTTATCCCGTTCAGCCTGTTCCTTTTCCGGCATACGGAAAGCATAGATCGGTACCGGATCATCCCCCGTAACGTCATAAATCGTATCCGCGGGGTACCAAAATAAAAACCTATCCTGAAAGCTACTCAATTCATCGATGCCCTCCATGGTGTTAAAAAACCTTTCCGTAACATCATTTGCGTTTTCATAATTCGGGTTATCGCGATATATCGCAAGGTAAATAATTATATGGAGAAAACTCATCGTACCGAAATCTGGGTGGCATTGGTCAGGAATGTGAACTCACGTTCCTGTTCTTGGTCCCAATATCGGACTAGCTAAGTTAAGCTGAAAACACCTATTCTATGAACGTATAAACATGCAATAATGGATTGCTGCTAATAGATACATTTTCATCTATTTTTTTAAGATAGTCAGGCAGTTTTTTCCAAACATCATCATTCTTTTTATAAATTTCCATCTGCATTTTAAATTGATCAGAAGGATAAACAGTAATTAGGTTATTATCATCCCCATCATGAGCAAAATAATTATAAAATGCCATACGATCATGGTCATTAGGTATCGCACTAAACACTTTTGTTTTTTTTGAGGCTTTAGAGTATATTGCTATATTCGCGCCCTGAAAACTAAAAGTAATATAATCTTTACTTTCTCTAAAATTAGATACTCCATAAACATATCTGTTTTCCTTAGCATATTTAAAAACACCTTGAAGGTCTTTAAAATTATCAAAGAAATTATCCGGCGTTTTGTTCCGTCCAAAATCTATATAGTATTTGGGCTTAAATTTGTTGCCATCATATTCATATATCATTTCTGAATAAGGCAAGCTCACATGAATAGTTTTGTCACTTATAATATTAGGGGCCGAACTGCCCAGTGAGCCGAAAAATTTATCTTTCTCATCCGTACCAATAAAATCTTTCCTCTTTCGTGTTTCCAAATCATATGTCGAGAACATTTTACCTTTCTCTGTGTATATAGGCCTGAATAAAAGCTTATTATCCTTATACCCTATGCTTAAATATAAGTCACTTATTAAATCTTCTTTAAGAAATTTCCCGTCCATTCCATAGGTAATAAGCTTATAAGGCCTGTCAGTATATAGAATAATCCTTTCATTATCTTTATCAATTGTAAAATCCATTAAGCTTGCATATTCCCCTGGGCCCTTACCAAGGTCTTGTATTTTATTCAAAAACTTTCCTGTATTACTAAAAATTAAAACAGCGTTTGATTTTCTATCTAAAATAAAAATTTTATCCTTATGTAAACTTAACCTGTTAATTTTAGCAAAAAGGGAATTTTCAATCGTCTCCAGCGGAATGATTTTCGAAGAAGTAAAATAGTCTTCAAAATTACCTACGGGATATTTTTCTTGGACATCAACTTTTATATGTTCTACCGCCGTATTTTTTTGCTCTTTGGTGGTTTCTTGACATGAACTAAAACACGCTAACATTATTACAACGGTATTGAATATAAAGTTCTTCATTAGTTTAATTTTAGAGTCATCATTAGTTTGCCCTGTTATTTCGCTCCGATCATCCACCTGTTCGAAGAATGCTTTGAATGGTGCTGAACATGGCAAGCTGTATCTATTCATGTCAGACGTAAATAATCACAGCAGCCGGATCAATCACACGTTGGATTGTCGGATTCCTTGATGCCCTCCATATTGTTAAAAAACCTTTCCGTAACATCATTTGCGTATTCATAATTCGGGTTATCGCGATATATCGCAAGGTAATAATTATATGGAGAAAACTCATCGCGCCATCCCACTATCGGCAAACCTTACACCGGCAACTGGTTCCACGTTCTTCTCCCGGACCAGGTAAGGCGGCCTGCGCCGTGATTCCACCAGTGTGCGTCCGAGGTATTCCCCCATCACCCCCATGAGCAGGAACTGGATGCCGGCAATAAAAAGCACACTGGCGATGATCGATGTCCATCCGGCCACCGTGTCGTCGGTGAAGAGATGTTTGTAAAGCGCATAGAATCCGTAGCAAAATGATAGCCCGGCAAACACACACCCTACGGCAATGGCAAGCCGTAGTGGCGCTATACTGCCTGAAACAAACGCCTTTATCGACAGAGAAATCAATTTGATCGTGGAATATCGACTTTCTCCTTGGTACCGTTCGCCCACGCTGAATGTTACACTTGCCTGTCTATACCCCATCCAAGGAATAAGCGCCTTCACATACAGACCACTTTCACTGAACCCTGCAAGCGCTTGCACCACCTTCCTGTCGAGCAACCGGAAATCCGGCGCATGGGGGATAATGGTGTGTTCCGTGAATTTGTTGACCAATCGGTAGAACAAACCCGAAGCCACGCGCTTCCCAAACGGCAACGGCGCACCCGACACGTTACGGATACCATTGACCACATCATATCCTTCTTTCCATTTATCCACCAGTGCAGGAATCGATTCTGGCGGATGTTGCAAATCGGCATCCAAGCACACCACACAATCCGCAAACCCCGCATGATCGTATCCCGCCTTCAGGGCCATCTGCTGGCCGAAATTACGCGAAAGACTGATGTACTGCACCCTTGGGTTATCGCAGGCAAGTTGCTTCAGCGCAGGGAGCGTTTGGTCAGTACTGCCGTCATCCACGAAAAGGAGGGTATAATCATATCTGTCCACCACGGGTAGCAACCTAGCAGAACAGGCTGCGACGTTACCTTCCTCATTGTGACAGGGAATAACGATAGCGAGCTTGGTATGGTTTACCGCGACGTTCATGCGTGTGTCTTTTTAAGGTTGGCAAAATCCCTGTTTACAAATATGAACCTTGAAACCACGAGGTAATTCATGAGGGAAACGGTGAGCATGGCACACAGCTTCGCGAAATAAAAAGGGAGACCGACTATTTGGTTCAATAGATAGAGTAGGGCCGTGCTGCAAACCAACGAAAAAAGGGCTAAAGCAACGAATGCCATGAATTTCCATCGCACCCGGCCTTGGTCGCCAAACACCCACATCCGGTTCAGCTGGAAATTACAACCGGTTGCCACCAGCCAACCGATACCGTGTGACACATAGGGCGGTAAACCTAGCATGGAAATTCCCAGGCCGGTTACCAGAAAATCGGTAGCGAAGCAAATGAGCCCAGAAAGATAGTATTTAATAATCTGAAATAGATGTGAGTAAATATATATAATTCCCCCCAATCATTGGACAGATTTTTTATAAACTAAGT
>NZ_JAYKZZ010000037.1:0-5655 GCF_035818675.1 Parapedobacter flavus | reverse complement strand
AAAAATCTAACTTAAACTGCTGTCCTGTTTTCGGGGGGAATTATAGAATTATCTAAATAATTTCGTTCCGCTGCTCTTTCAAGATTACTGCCACCTTGAGGTATAATTTTAATATTCTCAGTATTAAAACAAATGATATTTCTAAAATCTTCATTATTTGATAGATTCAAGAAAAATTCTCTATCAAATTCGCCTTCAACACATAAAACAAGTTTTCCAAAATATGGAAGGATGCCAAGTGTATCAATTACTTTTTTAATCTTAATATCTTCATCTGATATTAGGGTAGGATTGTGACCAATCTTTTCTAAATAACAGATTTGTTTAGAATCGACAGTTTTTGCAAACTCAGGGGTATGAGTCGTTATAATGACTTTACTATTTTCTTTTGCTGAAATTGACTTTAGAGTATTCAATATTTTTAATTGAAAATCTGGATGTTGAGCTGTTTCTGGTTCTTCAATTGCATAAATCATTTGTCTTGTTGAGCTTCTCTTTCTATCTGCTTCCGCTTGGAAGTAACTAAGTAAAATCAGTCTTCTAACGCCACTGCCTCTTTTGTTAAGAGCAATTCCACGTTCGTCTTCCAATTGAAAGTTAAAAAGTGATTCCCAAGGTCTATTTTCTACGACAGATTTTAAACCTGTGGCAATTTCTTCATTTGTTTCTTTTAACTTCTCTATCGTAGCTTCTCCAAGTTTCTCAATTGCGTCTTCAATTTTCTTTTTTATTGGTTCTAAATCTCCTTTAATTTCATCAATTACTGACTTGGTAATTGCTTTTAATGGGTCTTGAACATCTTTATCAGAATCTCGGTTTGGTCTATCAACCTGAAACAAATTATATATTGGAAGATACTTTTCAATACTGTCCCAAGTTTCTTTACTTGACTTTGAATCTTCACCAATTTTATCAATTAATAAGGATGCTGTATCGAACTCACTAATGTTAGCTATTCGGTAAATAGCTTTTCTAATAGGTGGTTTTGAGTTTTTTAAAGGCTTCTCTCCGTCATTAATTTCTTCATAATCTTTTTCGTAGAGCTTAACTAAGTCTTTTAGCTTTAATGAGATTAATGGCTTTTCAATGAAATTTATTGGATGATGTGCTATAATCCAATTTTTTACTCCACTAGCGGTAATTGATTTACCACCTGCAGAATATGTTCTATGTATTTCAAGCAAACCATCTTTGTTTAAAAGGAATTCATCTTTCAAATTAGTTTCGGCTGTAGAATCAATTACAACCGTTTCATTACCCTCTAAAATAAAAGTTGCACCGATTGTAATTTCTGTCTCTCCTTCTTTTATAGCATCAATATTTAAGTCAGAAACTTCCATTTTGACTTTGTCATTATTGAAAAATATTTCAAGTGCATCTAGAATGGTAGATTTCCCAACATCATTTCTGCCAATAATGAGATTTAGGTTTTCATTGAAAGGTATTTTTATATCACGATAACCTCTAAAATTCTTAATTATTAAGCTATTTAATTTCATATAATCTCAATTTTATCAATCTCCCTCATCAACCGATCCGTCTCAGTCAATGCCACAATGATTTTTTGATAATGCAAAATATCGTCAAACTCCAATTTGCGGTCTTTACGGTCTTTGAGCCATTTTTGAGCGGGTTGATAACCACCAATGTAAAACTCCCAAGCAACTTGCGGAACTTTGTCAAAATACTGGGTTTCGTTAATGTAAACTTTACCGTCTTTGTATTTTGTTTTTCCAACTACATTATCTCCGTCTATTGGATATTGCGTAATATATTGCTCCACTTTTGGGCTTTCCAATAAATGAATTTGGCGTATTTCTCCACCCAATTTCACGAGTTGCCAAAAAGTATCTTTATCTTTTGGATAAGGTACTCTCGGAAAATCAATTTTTAAAAACTCTTTGTATTTCTCTCTGTATGTTGGCGAATGTAAAACTGCATAGATGTAGTCTAAAATATCAATTGGAGCAAAAGTATCTTTGCTTGTAGCTTTTTCATTGGTAAATGTTAAGCCTAATTTCTCCGCAATTTGATTTACAATTTCAGCTTTTAGATTTGGTTTTCTTACGGCTGATTGTTCAATAGTATGTTGTCCGTTGGTTTCTGGATAGAGATAAAGAGGAAAAGCATAACTCACTTCTCCTGTTTGTAAAGAAACAGAACATCTTTCTACTGCACTTTTTGTAATAAAAGCGTGTTGAAAATCAAAGGATGTTTGTCTTTTACAACATAAAAGAGCTACATTTTCTTTTAAAAGATGCTTAACCGTATCAAAACGAGGGCGAAACATAACTCCTTTACTATTCGTTGATATTAGGGTATATCTTTTGTCGAATGGACGATAAAGCGATTCTATTGTGTACGCATTTTCTATATCACTTTTTACTTCATTAGCTTTTGTGATTTTGAGATTGTATTTACTTGATATTTCCTCAGATGAAAAATTTTCTATGCCCTCTTTCAGAGACTTTATGTCTGTTTTATTGAATTTGATTAAAAATTTATCTTTCGCTGTTTCAAAACCTGAATTATTAAATGGAAGAAGCTCATCAATTTTAAACCCTAAATCATATTGATTAGCACTTTCAAAGTTTTTTGGAACAAAAAAGTAATAAGGTGAATTACATTCAATGCTGGAATAATTTAATGAACTTAAATCATTTTCTGTTAATGTTTTATACTTAAAGTCTCGTTTTCCATATAAATCATAATTATATACTTGACCTAATTCATTTTTCTTTTTCTTTCCTGTTTTGACGAAAATATTAATTGAAACACCTGCCATTATATCAAATACATTTTGGTCAATTGAACCATCAGGACTTGTTTCTAATTTTCGAGAATTTCCGTGTAAATCCAATATGTATATTTTATCAAAACTCTCTAACAAATGTTTTCGCATTTGCCTGTGAGTAATACCATCTAAGAAGCTGTTATTGGAAATGTAAGCCAAAACGCCACTTCCATTTTTGTCGATATAATGTTGTCCGTAACGTATGAATTTGATGTAATCATCATCCAAGTTGATTTTACGTTCATTGAGATTTTTCTTGTAGTCAGAAATTAAATCTTGAATCCAATCATTTTTATTTGTGCTACTTACAGCATAAGGCGGATTTCCAATTACACACATTACTGGCGTATCTCTTTTGATGTGATTCGCTTCGTTTGCTTCGGTGCTTAACCAATTAGCAAATAAAGTTCCTGTGTCTTGGTGATGTTCCTCTAAGCTGTTGGTCAAATAAACTTTAAATCGTTGGTTTGATGTTGGTTTAAATCCTGTTTCGGTCAAAAGCAAATCCAATTTTAAATGTGCCATTGCATAACTTGCCATTAACAATTCAAAACCGTTTAGACGTGGCAATAAATGGGTTTCTACATAATTGCTCCAAATGCCTTGTTGCCCTTGGAATTTTTTGTGAATGTGTTTTACCACTTCTGCCAAAAAAGTGCCTGTACCTGTGGCTGGGTCAAGAATCTGTACTTTGTGTACTTCTTGCTCCATTTGTTTGTAACCTGTTGCCGAACGTTTGTCAGCGGTTTGGGTGTTTACTTTTATGGTTGTTTTGCTCGTGTCGGCAAGTCCTTGCGGTAAATTAAATTCCGTTTTTAGAATATCATCAACTGCCCGAACAATAAAATTTACAACGGGTTGCGGTGTGTACCAAACGCCACGAGATTTACGCAATTTTGGGTCGTATTCGCTTAGGAACGTTTCGTAAAAATGGATAATCGGGTCTTCCATTTTGGTGGATTTCCCGTAGTTCTTTAAAATTTCTTCTACGTTACACGCCAAAAAGATTTCCGAAAGGTTTTCTACTACCCATTTAATTCGGTCGTCAATGTCTGGTCCTGCAATGTAGCCAAAGAGTTTTCGTAAAAACGGATTGGATTTTGGAATCAGTTCAGCCGCTTCTTGTCTGCTAAAATTATCCAAAGTAGGGTCGTGCAAACGAGCTGCAAACATTCCGTAAGCAATGGTTTGAGCGTAAACGTCTGCAAAACCTTGTGGCGTAATGTCGTGAATCAGAATCTGCTTGAAAGCCAACATTTGTTCTTTCAACGTACTATTCTCTTGATTTTCTTCATCACTGGTCAACGACTTTTCAATAATATCAGAAAGAAGGCGAGCTTTGCCCGCCATCATTTCTGCTAATTTTTTTGAGCTTTTTATCGTTTGTCCAACGTGAACGCAAAAGTCTTTTATCAGATTTTCAAAGTTGCCAAAGTTCTCAGGTAAAGGTTTTATTCCTTTGTCCGTGATTTCTGCAATTGAAATTTTGGTAACAAATTCGCCTTCTCGGTATAGATGAAAGTTTATGTAATCTGTAAAAATCAGATTGTTTAGAGAAGCTTTGTATCGGTCAAACTGCTCTTTGTTTCCTGTTTTCTTAGTGCCGTCAAGGTCTTTGTCGCCAATGTCTTTAGCTTCAATAAATCCAACAGGAATATCTTTTTTGGTCAAAATGTAGTCAGGTGCTCCGCAACTCTGTCTTTTCGGTTCGTTGGTCGCTCTGATGGTCGGCACTAAACTTTCCAAAAGTTGCTGTAAATCACCACGAAAAGTATGTTCAGTCGCATTTCCGAGTCTGTACCTTTTGTCTAAGTTGTCAATATATTGTTCTAATGTCATTTATTCTTTCAATTTCTGTCAGAGCGTTGGCAAGAAACAGCTCTTTTGGTTTTTTTAGCGTTGGCTCGTGTGCCGGCAAAAACCAAATGTGCTGTTTGTGCGGTGGGCTTTTTGTATGTTGCCCAACTCCTAAATATGCGCAATTGGCGATATTTAAAGTTATCTGTCACGTACTTTGTATTAGGCTTTAAATCAGTCGTTTGAGTTTGTGCTTCCATATTGTGTATCCCGCATTATTTTCCAAGGCGCTGTCTACTTGGTTATCCAAATGCGCATTGCGTATTTAGGATAACTTTTCGCATATCAGCCTTCCAAAGCTAACTTAGCTCTATCATAAGCCAATACGGTTTCCCATAAAGCTTATTTTTCAAATTGTATTGCGCTTGCGTTTCATTGTTGCCGCTTCTTTTATAAATGGTTTGCCCCCTTATTCATTCTTCTTTTTTATTCCCCCCAATTTTATACCCCACCATCTCCCTGTCCGGCAATAGCGGCGGCCGTTTGATTTTATCATTCAGTTCGTCGAGGTATTGGAATACCAGTTCGATATTTTTGTCTTGGTTTTCTTGCCGTTTGCTTTGTTTAGCGATGGCATTCTTAACCTGCTCAATTTCCAATTTCAGTTTGCTATGGTTGGTCAATGCTTCGCGCAGTTTAACAAATATGTCAATGATACGTATACTCATTGTTATCGCCTGTTCGCTTTTCAGCACATTGGACAACATGAGAACACCGTGTTCGGTAAAGGCAAACGGCAAGTATTTGGAATAGGCGCCATGTCCTAAGGTCGCATTTTGCGATCTTAGGATCAGGTCATACTCCTCCCGGGTCAACTCAAACATAAAATGCTCCGGAAAGCGATTCATATTTCGTCGTACCTGCTCTTTTAACCGGCGCGTCTCTACTCCATACAATTCTGCCAAATCGCTGTCGAGCATTACTTTTTGTTCCCTGATGAGATGAATTTTGTTGATGACCACTTCATCAGCAATCATCAAGGTTTTAATAGCATTAGTTTGGGT
>NZ_JAYKZZ010000036.1:0-26171 GCF_035818675.1 Parapedobacter flavus | reverse complement strand
TGTCGAGCATTACTTTTTGTTCCCTGATGAGATGAATTTTGTTGATGACCACTTCATCAGCAATCATCAAGGTTTTAATAGCATTAGTTTGGGTTTCCGGCATCGGCTGGTCATTCAGTTTGATATCATAATTTGAGATATCAAGTTTTACGTTTATTTCATTTTTCGATTGTTCTTTTAGCCTTCCCGATTAAGTCTAAGCATGGTCTTGCGTTGGCTACGCTAAAGGTAAAAACATTGTCGCTGAGTTCCAAATATTTGTATCCAAAAACTCGATTTCTTATATTAGCTTTTGGTATAGGTGCCGGTGGCACCGGTTCCCAGCCGGCCGCGGTACCGCTTTCATAGGAATACCACGCCCTGGTCTTGTTTGGTTTGACCGGGGCATTTTTTTTACGCCCCACATAATAATCCACCAGCTTCTTCGTTTTAGATTGTAGGTTTAGGTTGATAGCCCCTAACCCCATTGGGGCGGAGACCCGTTACTTACAAGAGTGACGGGTTTCTCTTTTTTAGCCCTCTTTCGTCACCTCATTGTCCTCTTAACACATTTTAACAAATTAATTGCAACAAAACGGGGCCGGCATGCGTTATACAAGTTCATAATTTAGGTTTATAATTGGTTAGTTTTGAAAGCCCCGATCCTCCCCGTTTCGGGGCTTTCTGTTTGCTCTGCATTATAGTCTTGTAGGTGGACCATCTTCAAGCGATACGCTTGTTTCAGGATCACCGATATAAAAAACCCGCACCTCCCCTTACCTATAGGCCATTATCGTTTGTCACGAAGGCAAATGTTTTGGTAATAACCTCAATTGGACCGAATGGTATGGAACGTATGTCTGACTTTATTAAGAGAATGGCCTTATCCCCATTTTTAATCCTCCAGTAAAGCGATATCGGGTATAAATCATTTTGGAAAATGGATTTTCGCCTTGAAAATGTCACTTCACTGAGATGTGAAAGTGGCGCATTCGGTCTGCAAACCAATGGCGTGTCCTCAATCACTTGACCGAATATCCCCAAAAGACGACGAAATGCTGAATAATCAGTACATATCGTGGAATCGACTCCGACAGCATTTAGAAATTCGGACAACTCATCTTGTAACGAGGCCACGAATGAAAGTTTTTTTTTAAGTGAGGGGTGACCGTCTAGATTATATTCACCGTGGACTTCGGCGTCGATAAGGAAATCGTTCAATTCACGAAGGAAAACCTGTACGGTAGCGTTGTTAAGCTGACTGTGCAGGGTCCAGTTTGCGCACATACGCAAATTCCAATACCCATCTATGCGTTGCTGTTCAATGTATTTTCTGATTTGCGCGAGCATGTAAATGCATTCCGCTTCGGACTCGATTCCTTTGGTTACGAGCGCCGCAATCTTTTCGAGAATGCTTTCCTTCATTTTATTTTAAATGGGTTTTATTGACAGGGCAAGGAATAACCATGTCATTTGGTTTCTTTTGATAGAAATGCTGCTCTCTTTATAACCCTGGCCTCAAATAGGGAATCATCAACGTCAATAGCACTAAGAACTAAAACATCCGTTATTTGAACCAGGTATAATAATAAGGCAGGCATCCTGCTATAGATATATTCCCATTGGGAATATATGTCGTCATAATTGCTGAAAATAAAGTTGAAATTTTGGGCGCCCGTCTGATTATTTTTATTCCTTGTTGTTGAAAGATGCAATGCTTTGTCAGACATATTGATTATGCTATCGGACAGTGCTTTGTTGAATATCCAATCGTTTATGTCATCTAATTTAAATACGGGCGTAGTTAGGTGTGTTAATGAAATTTCTATAAGTGCGTCCCTATCTTCTTTACTAATTGCCGCCGGATCAAAATCAGACTTCGTATTAAACAAGTCTATAAAGTCTTCTTCATAAAGCAATCGAAGCATGACAATCAGGTTATAGACAAAAGGCTTGCGAAGCAAAGCAAATGAAACAGTAAGCCTTTGTTTTAGAGAACAGGTTAATCCTTCCTGTATAAAATAGCACACATCCATTAACAACGAACGAATCACACTATTGCTGACAATGCTATCATGTTCATCTTTTTTGCCTATCCGTATTAGAAAATCAAAAATATGTTCGTTTGGCAGCAAATTATTTTTGTCAAGATTTATGGTTTTTTGCCTCAGATCACTATAATTCTCATCGGTAATAAATTCCTCTATTTGACCGATTAGAAACATACATACGTCATGTTTCCTATGAAACTCTTTTGGGAGAAATAAGTAATCTCTCATGTTATTGAATCCGAATTATTTAAATCGAGTACGTCCAGTCATTATCGGACTTGCTTTTATCCAACCATTTCATGCTGGATTCGGTCAATTTGTTCGCCATCCACTCCGACAGGTGGAAGCACGGGCTTTTCAGTTTTTCCCTCAACACCTATAATGACGTAACCAACGCCGATGTCCTCGATATTATTCGCAAATGCACAAATACTTCGGTAAATGGAGACAGGATTCCAGCCCTTCTTGTATTCGATACGGTCGCTTTCGACAGTTCTGCCGGAGAGCAAGTCATTTATGTTGATGTGTAATGGCATCCTACTTTTCATTAGTCCCAAACAATGCCTTAATCATGCTTAATTTATAAAATTTTTGAAATAGATTGTTTGACTGCCAAATTGTCTGTCTGTTGGTGAAAAAGTTACTTGATAACCGTTGGCTTCATTTAGTTTTTCAGTCGTCATTAATTACGTCTTTCGGTTGGGTTTACACTGTCGTCTAAACTTATCCACCAATTACTTCCTTACGGCAGCTCACTTCTCCAAATAATCTCTATACGCGAATATAGTAATCTGGGGAATCTGATCCCCGAAATGTTCATAGAAATGCAGGTCAATAAGGCCAAATGTCTACTTGTAAGTTCAGGGAGGAGGTCACGTTTGGAACTCTGAATTTTTCAGCTTCTTCTAAAAGCGAGTTAAGGGGATATTCATTTCTTTCTCGAATACACATTTGTGCCACCTTTCGTCGGATGTGGTTCAGTTTTAATCAAACGAGGCATACGCTTTAACGCGGTAGTCAAAGAGTTTCCTGAAATTTTCCATTCATAATTATCCTTAACGAATGTCACAATTTGGCGGCGCTCTTTTGGTGTATTTAAAAGATCAGTCTTTAACACTCTATATTTGATGATATATGGAATAGACGGTGTGCCACTTAAAGTAACATAAATTTCGGGTGAATTTTTATATAATTGAAGCAGTTTTTCTCTAAGGTTAGCGGGTGGTTTGAAACCACGTTTGCTTAATTTGTCGAGCCCAATAGTGGTAAAGCTCGCGATTTTATCGAGCGACACCACTTTAATTGGCTTATTTCTACTCTCAATATTTGTTAATGTGGCTCTGGAAATTCCAGCTAGTGATGCAAAGTCTTTTTGCGATAGGCCAATCGCATCACGTATTTCTGCAATATTTTCACCTATTATTTGACTTGAACTGTCCATCTAGCAAATGGACAAACACAAATAGTGACATTTTGACTAATAATTTATTATTTTTGGAATAATTTATTATGTTTGTGTCGTTGTAAATCAAATAGGTGTGCAAATTATAGTTGAAAATAAATAAGATGAAATAAAGGTATTAATAGTCTTGCAACTCCATTCTCAGGCCAAGTGGCAAGGCAGCAGATATAATACCTCACGCTTTCAATGGAAAATGCTAATTTTGCGTTTCATTGGAGTGTGGGGCTGCTGTTTCACCCGTCGCGACTAAAGGCCTGAGAATCTTCCGGAGTTACGGGATGCAGTCCCGCACTTTTTTTGTGGCTGTCTCTAAGCAAGGCTTGTTAAAGTGCAAGCCAATGAAACCAACAAAAAGAACTATTGGGTCTAAGCCAAACCAGCCTATCGAGGATAGGGAAGCGCGTAACTATTTCGCATCCAGTCCTTGGGAAATCTCCACGAGCAACCTTTATCGATCAATAGTGAAATGCCCAGTCTGAGTTAGTTCAAGAAGCGAAGTTAAACTAACTGATTTCTTACATCTAAATCAAACAAGAAATGAAGCAAAAATTACGCTTAGGGGATTGCTATGCCCTAACCAAACATAAACGAAAGCAATATACAATAATATATTTCAGCCTATTGGCTGTAGCAATGATCATGTGTTTGTATGCCCGCGCACAGTGCCTCGATCATTCGGGGCCTGTGCCTCCGGGCGTTTCAATCTTTTCTTTTTACCAAAACCAAAATCAATGATGTACTTAGAAAATCCAGACTGGCTATGGCCTAGTCTTACCCTGAAACTTGTCTTTATCCTGATCATCGCGGGGGTGGCCACACGTGGCAAAGCACAAACCTCCAACGTACCGCCAGTTGAAAAGGCAGAAATAACCGAGCCAATGCAGATGGGTAACCTGATACCCGACGAACTGTGGGACACACCGCTCACGTTGTGGAATGCCGCAAATGACCGCACCGAAACCATTACGCTTAATGATTACCGAGGTAAGGTGATCATTCTCGATTTCTGGGCTACGTGGTGCAAAAGCTGCATCGCGAATATGCCGCGCATGCATCAGCTGCAGGATCAATTCGAAGGAGATGTTGTTGTCTTGCCGGTTACTTATGAGAATCCAAACATCGTGTCCGCATTTCTGGAAAGGACGGCCGATACCGGCATGGTAGCGCTTCGGCAGTCATTTCAATCCATTGTGGCCGACAGTGTGATAAAGCGAACGTTCCCCAATCCGGACGGCTCCATTCCTTACTTCGCCATCGTCGCGAACACCGGTGTATTTACGGGCCTTACTATCCCGCCACAGATGAATGAACGGCTGCTCACCCGGCTGGTCAATAATGAAGAAACAGCTATCCCGCCGTTACAATCGGCACCCGAAACGCCGCTATTGGAGCGTTCCCCGCGGTATGCAGCCAATCGATTGAACAAGCCATTTTATTATTCCATGCTTTCGGGTTATATGGAGGGGTTTACTTACCCCGTAGGGCATACTGTCGATTCCATGAACCGACGAGTCCGTTTTTACAGCATTAATCAACCAATATTGCGATTGTATTCGCTTGCCCTCTCATCCCGTTTCCCGAGCGAGCCCAATAGGCGGATCATGTTGGTAGATTCTGCAAAACAATACGAATATCATCATCTCCGCAATGCAGGTTATGCCGAACGGAAACACAGTTATAGCTTTGAAGTCATTCTTCCACTGGGAGCAGTGAGAGATGGCATTCGGCCACATTTACTTATGCAACTAAATTCCGTAACCGGTTTAACAGGGTCACTGATAAAGCGCATAGTGCCGTGCTTGGTGATTAAGGAATCACATCAGGGTAAATTAAATACCGATAGCGGTAAGGTAATGAAAATGAAATCATTTGTAGGTCTATTAAACCGCCAGTACCAGAAGGCAATACCTCCTGTTATTAATGAAGCAGCATATCGTGGCAATATCAGTTTGCCCGCAGACTTCGATTTTACGGATATCGAATGGGCAAAGCAGGTACTCGCCAATCACGGCCTTTCTTTATATGAGGAACAACGCGAGTTGGAGCTGTTCGTTCTTTCCGATGGTGAATATGACCCTCAGCATGTTCCAATCGTTTTAGGCAAGTATGGATATGTCAGGGAGGGGCAACAGTATGAATAAGCTAGGAATAGTTTTATTGACTGGGATAGCTTATTTAATTCAGTCGGAGGATGTTTTGTCTAAACATAGATACCAAGTTAAAATTGACTCATTGCGGCGGGATACGGTCATACTGGAAGAAGTAAAGGTGTCTACCGGTTATCAGGTGCTCCCAGCAGAACGTGTTACAGGGTCCTTTGAACGAGTCGATTCCGCAGTGTTAAATAGGCAAATTACAACCGATGTGATTTCCAAACTCGATGGTGTACTGCCAGGGCTTATCTTTGATACGCGGGGTCCAGCAACCCAACTCCGTGTACGGGGATTAAGTACGCTGGGTACAACAGATAGCAGGCCGCTAATCGTCGTTGATAATTTTCCATACGAAGGCGATTTAAATACGCTTAATCCAAATGATATCGAGAGCGTGACGTTATTGAAAGATGCTGCCGCTGCTTCCATTTGGGGAGCAAGGGCTGGCAACGGCGTGTTGGTAATAACGACAAAGCAGGGGCGTTTTAACCAGTCGTTCAAGCTTTCTGCAACCAGCAATTTAACCCTACAAGAGAAGCCAGACTTGTTTTATGTTTCCCAGATCTCATCTTCTGATTTTATCGACAATGAGATCGTGTTATTTAACGCGGGGGTATACGACTCGCGTTTGATGGACGCCCGTTCATGGCCCGTGGTCACGCCGGTGGTAGAATTGCTAGATCAGCAACGTAACGGGACCATTTCAGAACCGGAGGCAGCAAGCCGAATCGACCAGTTACGACAGGTGGATCTCAGGAAAGAAATGCAAAATCATTTGTATAGGCAGTCATTAATGCAGCAATATGCGGTTAATCTGCAAGGAGGTGGAGATATCGTGGCTACATCTTTTTCAGCTGGTTTCGATAAAAATTCGGAAGCTGAACTCGGAAACGCATATAACAGGATTACATTGAGAAGCCAAATAAAGATGCGGCCGGTCAATCGGCTTCATGTAGCGATAGAAACAATGTATGCCCGGAGTTTGCAAACGAACAATCACCCAACTCCCATTTCCATGTCGGCGACAGGCGGAATGTATCCCTATGCAGCCCTGGCTGACGCACATGGAGAGCCCCTTCCTATTCCGCGTGACCGGCGACTTGGATACGCTGACACCGCCGGGAATGGTCAATTGTTGGATTGGCAATATAGGCCGTTGCAGGAACTTGATTTGGCCGACAATCAAAGTCGGTTACAGAATCTGTTGCTGAAAGCATCACTCCGATACCAACTGTCATCTTACTTTAGCGCAGACCTAATCGGACAATATCAGGATGAACGTATTCATGGCAGAAATTACCGTAGTGAGAGTTCGTACCTTACAAGGAACTTAATTAATGGCTATACACAACTGATGATGACGGGGCCGATAAGGCCGGTGCCGTTGGGTGGCATATTGGATAATACCGACAGTCGAAAATCCTCATATGCCGTGCGCGGACAGATTAATTATTCGCGAGATTGGTCTTCGGAACACAAACTTGCTATCATCGCGGGCGCGGAGGTGAGGCACGCAACAGGGTTGTCAAACCGATTGAGGCAATATGGTTATGATCCAGACCTACTGACCAGCCAGGGTGTGGATTATGCAAATCAGTATCCAGGGTTCACCAACCCGTCCAGCAGAAGCTTTATACCTTATCTCGACGGGAGCAACCGGGGAATTGAACGGTTTATATCATCCTACGGAAATGTGGCTTATACATTCAGAAACAGGTACGTGTTATCGGCGAGTGCTAGAAGAGATGCATCCAACCTCTTCGGTGTGGCTACTAACGATAAATGGTCACCATTCTGGTCAGCAGGGCTGGCATGGGATATTGCCCGAGAGCCCTTTTATAACTGGGGGTGGTTGTCCAAATTGAGATTGCGGATGACTTACGGTTACAGTGGTAACGTTGACAACAACCGAGCAGCAGTTACTACCATTGAGTACCGCGGGTTTACACCTATCGGTCGGTTGCCGTACGCGTTGGTAAACAATCCACCCAATCCGCAATTGCGTTGGGAAAATATAGGTACTTGGAATTCCGGTATCGACTTCACCAGCAGAAACGGCTTTTTTTCAGGCAGTATTGAATATTACATTAAAACCGCCTCGGATTTAATCTATGCAGTGGTTGCCGACCCGACGACGGGTTACGGCGCGTTGGTAAGAAATAGTGCGTCAATAAGCAATCGCGGTATAGATGCTTCCGTGCATGCGAGAGTAGGGGAGCGGGCAGTCAGGTGGGAGGGAAGTATGCTGTATTCTTACAACCATAACGAACTTACCAAACATGATTACGAGCCGCCAAGTTTTAGCAGCCTGGTGGGGGCGGGTAAAGGTATCTCCGCGTTTGTAGGGCGTACGCCATACGCATTGGTCAGTTATCGGTTTAACGGGTTGGATCCGGAGAGTGGTGACCCATTGGGTTATCTAAATGGCGAAGTTTCGAAAGACTACCGCAATATAACGCGGAATGCAACAGAAAAAGACGTCGTCTTTCATGGATCCACATTACCCACACACTTCGGTGCTTTGCGGAATACCCTTACATGGAAGAATTTATCAATATCGGCGAACATTACTTATCGGCTAGGGTATTATTTTCGACGGCCTACCATTAATTACGCGGGGTTTCTGGGCGGCAATACCATTGTTTTGCATGGCGATTATTATAAACGTTGGCAACAGCGGGGCGATGAATTGTCGACAACGGTACCTTCTATGTTAATTCCAGGGGATTCCCGCAGGGACAATTTTTACCAAGACTCTGAAGCTACCGTTGAACGTGGTGACCATTTCCGGCTGCAGGATGTCAACATCAGCTACTCATTCATCCCGCGTCAAATCAAACTTCCCTTCCGGCAAATCACAGCCACATTATATGCGCGTAACCTTGGATTGATTTGGAAGGCAAGCAAATCGTACCAAGATCCGGATCATCAAAATTTCAGACCGACAAGCAGCATATCGGCCGGATTTACAATAGATTTTTAAAATATTCGAATAATGAAAAGAAAAATTATATATTGGAGCTGGATGGCGATTGTGGCGCTATTTTGCTCATGCCAAGAATTTTTATCAGAAAAACCTAGTTCGTCACTGGCCGTACCTAATACTTTGAAAGATTTGCAGGCAATCATCGATTACCAAGCAAGGATGAATGCTTATTACCCACCCAGCGGTGATATTGGGGCAGACTACTATTATCTAAGGGACGCCGATTGGCAAGCCCGCCCTGAGTATGCGCGGGATACGTATACCTGGCAGCCGACGGTAGAAATTGAGCAAGATTGGAGTACAGCATATAATAGGATTTTTCATACCAACGTAGTTTTGGAGGCTATAGACGACGTTTCATTAGGTGGGATGACGGAGGCCGATCGTAGGCATATCAAAGGGAGTGCGTTGTTTCTTAGGGGGTGGACCTATTTGCAATTAGCACAATTGTTTGTACCACCATATCTTCCAGGAGATGAAGATTCACCCTACGGGATTCCAATTAGGTTGATTGCCGATATCAATGCGAAAACCGTTCGGGCAACGGTAGGCGAAACCTATCAGCAAATTGCTTCTGATTTAAAAGAGGCTGCAAATTTATTGCCTGATCGCGCTTTGCTGGCTACTCGTCCTTCAAAACCGGCAGCATTTGGTGCGTTATCGCGGGCGTACCTTTCGATGGGGAACTATGAGGAAGCGCTGCATTATGCAAACTTGGTTATGACATTGAAAAATGACTTGATTGACTATAATACGCTAAATACTAGCGACAATAATCCATTTCGGGAATTGAACGACGAGGTGTTATTTCATGCAACACTTCTTGGTGTCTCGGCGGCGCTTATCCCTTCCATAGCGCGCGTGGACACCAATTTATATCGTTCGTATACCGATACGGATTTACGGAAAGAATTATTTTATTTTGAACGCTCGGATGGTAGCATTCAATTTAAAGCGTCGTATGACGGAAGCTCTGCCGGTACATTTTCGGGTCTGGCGACGGACGAGGTGTACCTTACGAAAGCCGAAAGCCTAATCCGCTTGGGCCGGATAGCAGAAGGGATGGAAACGTTGGATGAACTGTTGCAAACGCGTTGGGCGGGGGGAACCTATCAGACCCGGCAATGGGAAGGCGAGGACGATGCGTTAGCCCGGGTGTTAGAAGAGCGACGAAAACAACTTGCATTTCGAGGTGGTATCCGGTGGATGGATTTACGACGACTTAATACCGATCCACGGTTTCAAACTACGTTGAATCGGGTTGTAGAAGGAAATGTATTTACCTTGCCCCCTCAAGATAAACGTTACACGTTTTTAATTCCGAGCTCTGTAATTCAACAAAGTGGGATCGAACAAAACCCACGATAATAAATACGGGTACAGCTGCTGGCTGTACCCGTTCTCTTTGCAGTTATTTCCATCTTTTAGCTGCCTATTTTACTCAATGCTAGAATACGGGCCAAACGTGATGTCGTCGTGTGGCTCATTGTCTTCCAGCGCTTCCCTGAGCGTAGGATCATCATCCAGATTAGGGAAGTTGCCACTCGCCGGAGCTTTAATAGCACAAACTGTAGACACACCTTGACAATTCGATTCCTGACCGTTTGCTAACGTATAAGCAGTTTCATCATCAGGATCTCCCAATAAAGGATTATACAACCACATCGTGGTGCTTGATGTACTCAGAGCCTGCACCGCGGCTTTGCCAACGAACACTGTGAACGCCAGCAACAACGCTACCAAGGGTAGCTGCTTACTTAATTTTACCATAGTATTATTTATTTAAATGGTCACTTAGCGGATGGCTTGCATCCCTCAAACGATTTGTGAATCCTGCCCTCCGGCAGCCGGTGAAGGGGTCGAGTTTTAACCTTCCTTTTTTTCCATTCTTGGTTCGTAAACCGCTCCGTGGTACAAGACCCTCCGCTGTAGTGATTTGCCGAACTAGCTACGCCCGGCGTCCGTATACGGATATCGTTGTCGGCCGTCAGCCTACGGCTGCGGCTTCTTTTTGTTCAATTGTATTTGCGCTTCGGTGGTGAAGTACGGCACCCGTTACGGCAATTACCGCAAGACCGATGTTTACCCAAAAATGTGCGGTCCATGATAGGCCGCTGAAGAGTTTGCCGCAGGCACAGACCACCTCCCCGTATGGTTCTGATGCCGCATAAGCCGTATAGCCGGCAAATGCCAGCAATATCGCCGCCGAAGCCCAAAGACCCCAACGTACCGTGCGCCAATGAGCAAGTAGCCCTACTAAGACCAACTCACCGATGGGCAACCCCCATTCCAATACATCCTTTGCCCATCCAGGCAGCGGCTGCTTAGACAGCTGGATACGGAATACGGTATGGTACCATACTTTCTCCATGCCGGTAAGAAAGAAGAGCACGATGAGGATGATGGTGATGACGAGTATGGAATTTGCTGCTTTCATAGTACGAAGGAAGGGCAAAAAACGACTGATGTAACTAACCGAAAAGTTATCCGTTCAGCTATTTTCCCGATGATTTGTCAATCGGGTCAATGCTGCTGGCGAAAAGCCATCGGCGTTAGGCCGGTTTCACGCTTAAACGCGCGAATAAGGCTTTCCGCATACATAAAGCCCACCTGCTCGGCAATGGTAGTTAGGGGCAGATCGGTATCCAGCAGCAGGAGTTTGGCGGCATGGATGCGTTGCATACGTACGGCCTCGGCGATCGTCGTGCCGTAACGCGCTGCATACGCCTGCCGAAGCTTGGCAGGAGTGCATCCGAATTGCCGCGAAATAGTTTTGAATCGCATGGGGTATTTTTCCGCGTAATGTGCTTCGATGTGCGCCTGCACACTGTCGAGCATGGCATTGTTGGAGATCCCGGTGGGTAGTTGCTGCAGCCGCTCGTGGTAAAGGCCCAATAACCGAGCGAGGTAAACCTTCAATGCGCCATCCAACTCGTCGCCCCGCTTAGGGCAGTTCCGGATACGCTGGAGCGTTCGCCGCTCGTCTTGCAGCATCGTAGCTTCGTTAAGACACAGCACATGGCGGCCGTTGTTTTTCCAAGCGTTTATCAGCGGATGCAATAGGGTGTTTTGCCGCGTGAGCCAGACCAGATAGCCGTAGGGAAAGGCTACAACTAACGTTTCGTGCTTGCCGGGGGGCAGGTTGAAGAGGTAAGTGCCAGCTGGAAGATAACACCCGCAATAGTGGTCTTTTACCAGTTGGAACGGTGTTCCGCCGTGGAGCA
The DNA here is from genome assembly GCF_035818675.1 of Parapedobacter flavus. Taxonomy (NCBI): domain Bacteria; kingdom Pseudomonadati; phylum Bacteroidota; class Sphingobacteriia; order Sphingobacteriales; family Sphingobacteriaceae; genus Parapedobacter; species Parapedobacter flavus. The sequence goes on along the minus strand of NZ_JAYKZZ010000036.1, from coordinate 14,316 downwards.
AACGATGGATACGGCCTTTAAGCTGGTACACGAACAGCGCCTGCCCCGCGGCAACCTGCAGGCGCATGGTCTGCCCGCGTGCCGCATCTGCGGTAAATACATTTAGGCTGAATTGCCAGCCTGCCACCAATTGAGTATGCAGCGTGGCCTCCGAGTGATCCAAAAGGCTGTACTTCGCGTATGGGAGCAAGTAGTCGCTCTCCTTTACCGGACCAAGTAGTGCTTTGGCTGGCCGATCCGGAGCCTGCGCAAAGCTGATCGTTATTGTCGTTTCCATACCCCAAATCTGATTAGGATCGTTATAAGGAAAAGCTATTCTGTATAGAATCACGCGGTGTGATGACGAACGAGCCCGGTACACGGCCCAACGCGTTCGTCCGCTCAGACCGATCGTTCGTCCCGTGAAAAGGTGATTCCATTTTAGATTCCCCATAAAGTTAGCCCGTGTATGCATGTTTGCCCCTGTCGACACGATTATTCCAATGGCCAAAGGAAGCAGGGGATTCCGAAAACCTGAGTGATAGAGTAGGATAAATCTAAAAGAATGGAAACGATGGAAAATTCATTGGAGTTTATTCCCATTTTCGATGACGATCCGAAGTGTGACACCTGGGTCATCTAGTCGGACAAGGCGGTGCTACCTGAAAAAGGGGCACCGCTTTCCTATCACGTTTCTACAACTGAAAAATGAAAACAACTTACCTGCAACAATTGGAAACTATTGCCCAAAAAATAGAAAAGATAACCGTAACGCGCGATGAAACGTGGTATCGCCGGTATGCCGTGTTTAGCACAAACCTGGGCCTGATGATGCCCCAAATACCCGTGGCTAACCATATTGAGCTATTTAAGCAGACCGTTCGGAACCAATGCTGGGCAAAGGAAGAAGAAAACCATGTGGCCGCCATGGACTTTTTAATGCATGGCGGGGCAACGGAGGCGATAACGGGTTTACGCCATCAACCTGCCGTTATCTGCACCTTTCATACCGGTTCATACCGGCTGCTTGGCCATATGTTGGCCCAGATGGGCGTGCCGTTCGCCTTGCTGGTGGCTTCCGATATCGCGAGCAAGCAGGGCTATGCATTCAGGGAATCCTTCAAAACCTATAGCGATGCCGATACCCCTGCTTTTGACATCATCGACGCGGAGTCTCCCGCATCGGCATTGAAAATGATGCGATGCTTGCGCAACGGCGTGTCATTACTCACTTATGCAGACGGAAACACGGGGGCTGGCAATCAGCAAACGAGTACCGTGCCGGTTTCGTTTATGGAGGGTACGCTGCATGTCCGGCAAGGGTTGCCGTGGTTGGCACTCAAAGCCCGCGTACCGTTACTTACCATCCATTGCCTGCGGGGAGACCAGGGCCAGGTTTTATTTAAGTTGGGGGAAAACGTACTCGAATCGCTGTATGGTGAGCCGATAGCGTTGGCCTCCGCACGGGCCATGCAGCATATTTACGCGGATTTGGCTGCCCAAATCAAAGATTGTCCCTGGCAATGGGAAACCTGGCTTTACCTCCATCGCTTCATTTTAGCGTAAAATAATTGTGATAATGGCAAGCTCGCACGGCCATTAAGCGGGTAAGTTTATCGATTTTGTTAATTTCAACGGAATTTTTTTCTATACCAGTTTAAACACAAACCGATTATGATTCCTATCTCGTTGAGTAAACTCGAGTATAAACGTGCGCTTACCCATCTCAAATGGTGGCTGCTATACGGAGCGCTTATGTCATTTATTAACATCTGGGGAAAGCCTTTATATTACGTATTTGGCTTTATTTCAGTCTGTTTGCTCATCGCTGCGGTTTTCTATGCCTTGCTGGGTATTCATAGGCATGCCTCGGCTATCTACCAACCAATGCTTTATTTAGCGGTGACCGTATGCATGCAGTGGCTGCTATTCTTATTGTTGTACATGGGGCTGCCCCGGTTGGGCATCATGTTGCCGTTCGCAGGCAAAGATCCGAGCGTTGGCAAATTCCTGCTTTTCGGATTCAATATTTTCTTCGACATCGTCTTAGCTGCCATTGCATATGTTAAACATGTAAAAGCAATACACGCGCTGAAAGAACAGCTACGCCTCGCAACAGAACTTCATGCCAAGGAGTTAGCAAGCATCCGAGCTGAAAAGCAAAGGGTTGAACGGGAACTGCAAATGCGTAAGTCGGAGAGTGCGCGGTGGGTGTCAACCCTTAATGCGCATACGCTAGGCAATGCATATAATGCAATTTATAAAACGTTAATGAGTAACGAGAAAGTAGCGGATGGCTTTTTGGGGTTAAAAGCCATGTACGATTACGTGCTGAAAAACGCACCGGGCCACTCCGGGATGGTACCCATCGAGGGCGAGATCGGTATGCTGAAGACCTGGATCCGGGTATTTAAAATAGGGCATGAATTGGCGCAGGTCGATATCGAGATCGCACCTGACGTCCCACAAATCGAGTTGCCTTCCTTTACATTCATCGTTTTTATTGAGAATTCGTTCGAGCACGGGTACCATGCGGATGGTAACCACCCCATTCGCATCCGGATAGACAGCGACCATCAATTCGTTCTTTTCACCATCAGCAACAAGAAGCGGAAGAGCAAAAGCCGTAGTCCGCTGAAAGCAAACAGGCCTCCCGGCCTCGGCATTAAGGGGATAAAACAGCGATTGCAACTTGCCGACATCCCCTTTGATCTGGAAATTCAGGACGACGTAGAGCAAGGTGTTTACGCCGCCACATTAGCTATTGATTACAGTAAATCACCGAACTATGAATAATTCTTCCCATACGTTACAGATTGTAATTGTCGACGACCAACAAGCTGCCATCGACGTTATTGAAGCCCAAGCGGCGAAATGTGAACATGTGTTTGTCGCGTTGGCCACTACCGACGCGTTTGAGGCCATCCGCTTCTGCCGTAAAAATCGCGTAGACGCGGTTTTTTTAGACATACGGATGGATGTGATGGACGGATTTGAGTTCATTGAGCAATTGCGCGATCCGCCACCGATTGTGTTCACCACGGCGTACGAGGAATTCGCCGTTGAGAGCTATGAGGTCGGAGTGATCGATTATTTGATTAAACCTGTGGATTTTGGCCAGTTCGCCCGCGCCATACAGCGGGTTGAAGCGACATCGCTTGTAAAAGAGCTAAAGGCGCCGCCAACCAACGACGATGGCGAACCACGCATCGCATTAAAGGTTGAGCACAAAGCCGTAGTAATCGATTTGAAGGATATTATCCTGCTGGAAGCAAACAGAAATTTGACCGTGGTACGTGTGCTGGGTGAAAGCTACTGTTTTGACAACCACGAAAGAATCATCGGTAGGCGCGTTGATACCCTTAACGTGAACATGCCGTTTGGCCAATTATACAACGCCTTGCCACATCCGCAGTTTACGCGTGTGCACAGGAGCTTTGCTGTGGCATTGGACATGGTCCATGAGTTCCATGGTGGTTTTTTGAAACTAAATCATCTGCCCCACCGGCATATTTCGGTATCACAGCAATACCAGTCATTTTTAGCTCAGCTGCTGGGGCAGCGCTGGGAATCAAAATAGTCTATATATGTTTAACATTTTAATTCAAAAACGAGGTCTTTATGGAAAACAATCCCTATCTGTCTTACCCAAATCACGGTAACGGCTCGGCAGCAGCCGTCTTAGCTTTACTCAACTTGCTCGCTGAGCTGCTTAAACGGCTGCTGGCCGGCCTGGGCAATCCGGCACACCGCCACGGGCTGCTGCTCCCGGAAGAGGTGACCACCATGCTGCGCATCAGCAACCGAACGCTGCGACGCTATGGTGAGCTGGATATCCTGCGGCCGCTCAAAATTGGCGGTATGCGCTACTACCTGATGAGCGATATCATTGCGTCGGGAAAAAGCGACGGCACCGGTTGATACCTGGCCGGAATGGAAAATAAGCTGCCGCGCCACATGGCCGGCAGTTTTTTTTTCACCTGATCCTTACCCTTTGCTTACCAATTGCCTAGACCTGCCTTAGTACTAGGTTACCATTTCCTTACCTATTCCTTACCTCTGCTTTACCTATTCCTTACCTCCGCCTTACCTATTCCTTACCTCCGCCTTACCTATTCCTTACCAACGGGGTAAAGAAAAGGTAAACGAAGGGTAACCCAGGGGTAGGGCAGGTATATCCCCACGGTAGCAATCCGGCCAATTACGGACACTTCCGGCCAATGGCGGCCAATGGCGGACACGGGGCTTTTCCAGCCCTTTCCGCTGCCTATGTTTGTTTCCGGAAACGGCATGTACCGGTACGAAAACGAAGGAATTAACGCCAGCTGCCCCCGCCGATTCCGGCAGCAGGCACGATGTGAACATTTTTATTAAAAAGTATTATGGGAAGTTTTAGTAGAGGAATCCATGGCGGATTCTCAGGAAAAGTAGGAAACGTGGTAGGCGCCCACTGGCGCGGCATCGATTACATGCGCAGCCTGCCGCGCGTAAGCAAGGGGAGGCCCGTCACCGAGGAGCAGCTGATGCACCGGGTGCGGTTCGCCGCAGCGGTGGCGTTTGCCAAACCGATCAGCTATGTGTTCAATGTGGGGTATGGCAAGCTGGCCAGGCAGAAGCTGTCGGGCTATAACCTGGCGGTCCGGCAGATCTACAAAGAGGCCATCGTCGGCGAATACCCGGACATCTCGGTAGACCCGGCATTGGTCCGCATCAGCGGGGGCGACCTGGTGCGGCCGCGTAACCCGCTGGTGGAGGCGCTGGCCGGGCAGGTGCTGCGCGTAGCATGGATCAACAACACGCGGCCACGCACCAAGTCAGATCATAGCGACCAGGCTATCGTGGTGGCATACAACCCCGCCAAAGCAGAGTACCACTACGATATCGGCAGCGCCACGCGCCTCGACGAGGAGCTGATGCTGGAGTTACCCGACTATTTCGCGGGCGATGAGGTGCACGTGTATTTCGGCATGGTGAGCAAAACGGGTGGCATAGCCTGCAACAGCCTGTACCTGGGTATGGTAGCGGTAACCGGCGGCACAGCCCCGGATTCGGGAGGGGAAGAACCTGAACCGGAACCCGAACCATAGTCCACTTCAGCAGCGGGGTGGGGAAGACCCCGCTGCTTATTTAATCACATCAAGCGTTGAATAAGAAATGTCTTTAAGCAACAAGATCATCCGCGTGGCCGAGGGGAAGCACAGTACCCTCAGTCACCTCTACATCGGCGGCCTGTTCTGCTGCTACCTGCTGGAAGATAGGGTGCGTGACCACAAGGTGCCGGGAGAGACGGCGATCCCACCCGGCAACTATGGCCTCTCGCTCAACCACTGGGCGGGCATGAACGGCGACTACGCCAAACGATACCCTGCATTCCACGAGGGCATGGTCGAAATCATCGAAATCCCCAATTACCAGCTGGTGTTCTTCCACACGGGCAACAACCATACCCACACGCGTGGCTGCCCGCTTACGGGTTCCTACTGGGAGCTGGTGAACGGTGACTACAAAGTAAGGGGCTCCCGTGTGGCCTACGAATTCGTCTACCCGAAATTGGTGGCCGAGATTAAGAAGGGTAATGATAGATTGATGGTTTTAACGGCTGACCACGCCGCGACTGGGAACTTCGTCCCCTAGGCCGTGAATGAATGTGTTTAAACTATCGCACCGCGACTGGGTGCAAGCACCCTAGGCCGCTTGCGCGATAGTTTAAAACACAAAGGGAGATAGGAAGGAAAGCAAATAGCAAACAGCAAAAAAGCAAACAACAATGAAAAACACGAAAACAGTCGGTCTCCCAGAGGAGAAACCGACACTTTATGACCGGATCAAGGAAACGCTGGCCGTGGCCAGCCAATTGGTAATCGCCTCACCGGTGAAGCTGCCGCCCAAGGTGGTAGTGGTAGCCCGGTACCTCGCCCTGGCACTGGGCGTGCTGGAGGCGGTGGAAAGTGGCTTGCGAAAGGAGGGGGGAGCCGATGAAGATGAATAGCGCGCAGCTAGGTATCGGCACAGGCGGCGGTATGCTGCTCAGCGTGGTGGCACAGCTGGGCATGCACGACATGGTCAAAACCGCCGTGCTGGCCGCAATCGGCGCGGTGGTGAGCTTCGCGGTAACGTGGGCACTGCAGCGGTGGCGTAGGAGCCGGTAAGGTGCGGGAGGCTGCCTGCTGTAAAAACAGGACGGCAGCCTCTTTTTGATTTCTTTGTATAATTTTCGTTGCTTTATTAGCAATCGTATTTGTTTTTTGCCATTTTTGTGGATGAATAGTATCATTTTACTTAGCCTTAATTTGACCACTTATTCCCGCACGTTAGCTTACATTTTTTCCGTTCCATCCCGATATTTTGCTATTAATGAAACATCTGCTATTCTATTTCGTAACCTTCTTGTTAGCAAGTACACGAGTTTTAGGCCAATCGGCCGACCGCGATGATTTTAACCGATCATTCCTAGAAATTTATATGCATAGGGCAAGTGTAGATGTAGCCAGCGCACTTAAGGCTGCCGATTCACTTTATCAAAGCGCCCAAAACGATGTGCACCGACTCCGATCGCTGATGCTTATTTCCGATATGCACCACCGGTTGGCAAACAGGGATTCGTCCATCCATTATGTGAGAAAGGCGGAACACATCGCTCAAAAAATAAGAAACTATATCTGGCTTGCCCGCATCTATGGCGTATTATCAACGCAGTATCGGGAAACCGGGCTTTTTTCAGAAGGTAAAAGATGCTTGGAGAAAGGGCTTGAAGCCATTGTACATGTAGAAGACTCCAATTTCGTAAACCAATTCAAAGGGAACGCTTTCCAGGAATTGGGCCTTTATGCAATGGAGGAAAAGAAATATGAAGACGCCATACCCCATTTAAAAAGGTCGGAAGCCATTTTTTCCACGCTCCCGGATAGCGTGGTAAGGAACTTCGGGCTGGCACAAGCTCATGAACGGCTGGGCGTATGCTACCTGGAATTGGAAATGATCGACTCCGCCGAAACCCATTTTAGAAACGCGTTGGCATTCGAACATAACGCATCGCAAGCCGATACGCCAGTGAAAGGATTTATTTATGCCGGGCTGGGGCGTGTACACCTGGCCGAAGGTAACTATCAGCAGGCCGACTCCTGTTTTCAAAGGGCATTACCCATAGCCGAGACTAGCGGATTGCCAAACCTTAAAATAAGTGTATACAAAGGGCTCAGTGCGTATTACCACGCCGTAGACAACGGCGAAGCGTACCGCCATTATAGCGAGAAGTTCTTAGCCGAAATGCAGCGTAATGTAACCAACCATAAACAATATGCAGACCATATACTGGCGCGTATCCAAATGGAGATTACTGAAATGGCGGCTTCAAACCGCGTAATCGGGGTAACGTCTACCATTTTCGTGGCGTTGAGTGGAATTGGCATGGCGTTGTATATCCGGAAGCAAAAGCGGAACCAGCGGCGCTTCAAATTGCTTACACAAGCTGCCACGCAAGAGCCGCCATTGGAACGGCCCATCACGGCGGCGCCAGACAAACCATCGGACACCGAAAAAGACCTGATGCCTGAAGCTACGCAAAAGGATTTGCTCAAGAAGCTGGAGCGGTTTGAACGGTCGCATCAATTCCGTGACCGGAACATATCGATAGCCGTGTTGGCAGGGAAGATGCGCACCAACACCAAGTACCTTTCCTTTATCATCAATACCTACCGGAATAAAGATTTCAATAGCTACGTCAACGATCTCCGGATAAACTACATCATAGCGAAGATGAAGGAAGATGATAAGTACCTGAATTATAAGATCAGCTATCTCGCTGAAGAGTGCGGCTTTGCCACACACAGTCAGTTTACGAAAGTATTCAAGAGTGTGGCGGGCATGTCGCCGTCTGCCTTTATGGAATGCATGAAGAGAAACCCCGACCAATCCGAGGGCTAAGAAATACGTTTTATTCTTAGTGGCGGTTATTGCCTAATAATTAACTTACGGTCAGTAAATTAGGTTTTAGCGATTGCTTTCGATATTCCGTAATATGACAAGACAAAACCTTTACCTTACCAGAAAGCTTCGCTATTTTTGGTTCGCTATAAACGCTGATCGATACCCGACACAGATTTAATTTAACAGATAGTTATGAAAAGTAATCTTTACGTATTTCCACTTAACGAATAGAAGATAACAGAAACATCTACCACTTTTTTTCATTGCATGCTCCCTATGGCCTACCGGCTTCGCTCCGGGCTCAAATATTGGGCGGTTCTACCCACTCCAATGGTTTCGGTCAAATGAAGCAAGCTACCCTGATATTTTGAAAAGAACCTTTTATGTCAATTCATGTTGCTATTGCCGATGACCACAGTGCTGTTAGGTTAGGTGTCAAATACCTCGTTAACGAATGGATGCCGGAAAGTATCGTTCACCTTGCCGGCGACTTACCTGCATTGCTACGGATATTGTCGGCTGAAACGGTGGATATTATCGTTTTGGACATCAATATCTCGGGGGGGAATAATTTCCAAATGATTCCGATGATCCGGAATTTCCAAGCAGGCGCGCGGATATTGATATTCTCGGCGTATGAAGAGGGTGTATATGCATTACGATGCATCGATTCGGGCGCCGACGGATACATACAGAAAGACAGGGAGGAAGAGGATATCAAAGAAGCGCTCAATACCGTATATGCGGGTAAAAAATATGTAAGCGATGGCCTGCGGGATCAACTCCTGCAAAGCAGGCTAAGTCAAGGAAATGCGTTGCTGAGCAACCCGATTGCCCACTTGACGAATAGGGAACTCGAGGTAGGCCGTTTATTGACTGAAGGAATGGGGGTGGGGCAGATCGCCAAAACCTTATTTATCCATACATCCACCGTAGGTACCTATAAAAGTAAGATTTTCGATAAGCTGAATGTCCGGAATATAAAGGAATTGATGGATGCCTTTAAGATGGAAAATGTATGGCCATAGAAAATTTTCTATCCCTACCCATCGTTTTTTTCGACTGATATTTAAAAAATACACGATTGACCGATGATGACCAAACGGATACTTTTGTTTCCATAAACAAAGACATCTGCTACCGATGAACTTCTTTAATCTGCTCTTTCCCATGAAAAAAATCTTACTTGCGCTTTTTTCCCTTTTCATTACTGTTCAACTTCAGGCTGCCGATTATTATTGGGTAGGTGGTGGCGGTAATTGGAGCGACTTGAATGGCCATTGGCGGCTGGGTAGCCCCACCGGCGGTATACCAAGCATCGTACCCGCTGCCGGAGACAACGTGTTCTTTGGAAGTTATAGCGGCTTTACGGCAGGCAGCGGCACGGTTACGTTGGATGCCAATGCGTTTTGTGCCAACATGACCTGGGAAAGCGATGTGCCGAACAACCCCATTTTGGCCCGTACGGGCTCAAATACGCTGTATATATATGGCAATCTGGTGTTAGCACCAACGGTTACGTACGAGGATGTGGTCGATGTGGAGTTTGCGGGGAATAATCCCGGTACACTGACAACTAACGGGCCCATAGCCGATATCTTGAACCTTGAAATCAATAAACCCGGAAGCGGCTTGACGCTGATGGATGATTTGATATACACCGTAGGGGGAACCATCCTAAACCAATATGGTCTTACACTGACGGCGGGTTATTTGGATGCGTCGGATAAGAATGTAGCTGTATATAGTTTCTGGAGTGAAAACAGCAATCCCCGGCATTTGGACATCACGGGAGGCAGGCTGAGTGTCTTGCGGAATTTTTATTTTAGGGGGACGAATAAGACCATAGCGGCAGCAGCGTCATACGTCCAGGTAGGTATCCGGTTAGTCACGGACGGTGGGGAGTTCGACGAAGTGGAGGCGATGTCTGATAGTCCTAACAACGACCTTTTTTCGGTATATAACACCACATTCCGGAAATTGACGTTCAGCCACCCTTCCGCTACTTCCAATGCGCGTATCCATGCCAACAATACGGTGGATTCGCTGATTTTTATGGGTCAGGGTGTCGTCCGGGCCGGGAACAACACAATCGAGCACCTATCTATTGCGGGTAATGCCACAATCGGTGGTGCAAACAATATTATTCAGTATGCGGAAATTGGCGGGACAACGGATTTCATAGAAAACGGGGGCCATGTAATCGATACCCTGTTAACGGCACCCAACAAGAATATCTATGTTACCAGGACAATTACCATTAATAAATATTTCCGCGCTGGCGGAGAACCGTGCGACGGGTTTACGGAAATAACCGGCTATTCGGGAGGCACAATCCATTTTGCCGACGGCGCAGAGATAGAGATTGATAACGTATTGTTGACCGGACTCTCGGCAACGGGCAGTATGACGCCATTAACGGTCAATGGCATTGATAATGAAGGAAACAACGGCTTTATCTTCAATACGCCTCCTGCTACTACCCGTACCCTGTATTGGGTAGGCGGTGCAGGCGATTGGAATGATCGCAACCATTGGAGCGAAAGCAGCGGTGGTCCTGGGGGGGCTTGTATCCCGTTCATCGGCGACAATGTAGTGTTTGACGACAACAGCGAATTAAATACAGGCGGTACGGTAGCGACGAGCGGCAATACGTATTGTCACGACATGACATGGGCAGCGAGTATAACGGGCAATCCGGTATTTGCCGTAAATGGTAATTTTCTGATGCAGGTGTATGGTTCGGTAGTCATGAGCCCGCGTGTTACGATGAATGCGAGGCTCGATATGCGAGGCACTGAGGATGCTACTGTTACAACGAATGGAAATCAAGCGGGAACTAATCGCCTCCTGATTCGGAAAGAAGCAGGAGGCGGTGTGACGCTCCTTGACGATTGGCGGAACACGGCGGGCATTTTTCAACTGAACGTTGGATATCTCGATATCGCCGGTCGGACGGTCGATATCAATATTTTTACCAGTAATACAAACGGTAACCGGAATGTGAACATGCAGGATGCGGATATTACCGTAAATCGGTGGGAATATCGAGGAAACAATAAAACCCTGGATGCTGACAGTTCCCATCTCTCCATTGGAACCTCGGTTTATATGGCAAATGTGCTACTGCAGTATGACGTGGTTGACATTTCCAGCGGCTCCTTAAACGAGGACAATTTTCTGATTGATGGCGCAGGTTTCAGGAAATTGACTTTCAGCAATCCATCGCTGACAACCGTCGCTCGTATTGGTGCAAACAACGTCATCGAGCGATTGGAATTCAAGGGGCAGGGAGCTATTGCGGGCACCGGGAACATGATTGACTCGTTGATAACCGGCGAAAACCGTAATTTCTGGTTTGGGAGCGCAACCACCAATACAATCAATGAATATTTTAAGGCAGTGCATCCCGACTGTAGCGGATTGGGCGAAATCCGTAGCCTTGGCTCGAGCAGTACGGTGGTTTTCGGCGCCGATGCCGAGGTAGAGATCGCCAACGTGTACATGGAAAAAATCACCGCCACCGGTGCGGGTGGCACGCTCACGCTTCCCATTACCTTTTCTGGCGCTGATGCGGGAGGTAATGCGGGCTGGAACATCGTTGCATCCGATGGCGATGCCCGCTACTGGGTAGGTGGCGCTGGCGATTGGAACGATGCGTCGCATTGGAGTACCACGTCTGGGGGGCCAGGTGGCGCTTGTATCCCTACCGTTGCCAATGACGTCTATTTTGATGCCAATAGCGGTTTCGGAACAGCAGCAGCCGCGAGAAGGATCACCGTCAATAACGGTAACGCCTATTTCCGCAATATGGATTGGACCGGCGCCGCTAATAATCCCGTTTTAAGCAAAGCAGCGGCCTGGAACATGGAGGCGTGGGGTGAAAGCGTGGTGCTGAACCCCGCTACCACACTGAATGCGATCATCCAATTCCGCGGGCCGCAAGAAGCCACGATAACCGGGCAGGCACTGGGTGATCTTGATTTTGAACTCCGCAAACCGGGTGGACAACTGGTGATCGGGAATGATTATAACAACAACCAAACGGATATCTTCTTGTACGAAGGCTCACTGGATGCTACCGACATCGCTTTGACCATCCGCTCCGTCGATAACGAAGAAAGGAACAACGTGATCGCCGTTGATATCACAGGAAGTACCATCCAGGCGACGAGCCATTGGCGGTTCAATGGCGGGGCGTCAAACCGTTCGCTAAACGCGGCGGGCTCGGTGATAACCTCCAATCAGTTGCTTGCCGACGGATTCGCATACGATCAGGTAATGGTAGGCGGGACTGTGGCCAATCATGGTCGGTTTTCGAATATTACGGCTACCAAAATTGTATTTACCGATGTTGCCGTAGCCTCGCAGATTGGTATCAATGGTACCAATAACCAATTGGACACGGTGGAGTTCAAAGGTGGTGGCGGGATTTACGGCGCCAACAACACCATAGGTACCTTGATATTTTTCCCCGGCGGTCGTTATACCCTTACGGCCGGCACCAATACCACGGTTACCGGCGATTGGTTTGGGAGCGGTACACCCTGCAAGCTCACGGAAATCGTGAGCAGCGGCTCGACGAACGCAACGGTAACGAAGACCTCGGGCAACGTGGATTTCGATTACGTCCGTTTTCAACGGATAACGGCCACCGGTGGTGCAGCGTTCACGGCGGGTTCGCACAGCCAGGATCTGGGCGGCAGCACGGGCTGGGACATCGCGCCTTATGACGGTGCTTCGCAGATTGAGGGATTGGGACCGGATGTCAGCCTCAGCGATGCCGAATTCCCGTATACGATTTCAACGGCTGGCTTCTTCGGCTCGCCATTGTCCCAATATGAGTGGAGCAAGGATGGCGTGGTCATCGGCACGGGCAATGAATTGGTGGTTACAGAGCCCGGCGAATATTCCATTAAAGTGGACTTCCCCGACGGTTGTACGGTAACGGATGAAATTGTGATCTCGCTTGATGTCGCCGATCTGGTGACGGTAAAGACGTTGAAGGACGTTGCACAAGCGTCTTACGTGCCGGGCGAGGAGGTGGTCTACACCATCACCATCACCAATAACGGGCCGGACGACGCGGTGGACGTGTCGGTTGCCGATGAAGCCCCAGAGGGGACAGCAATTAGCGGCTGGACCGCAACGGCAACCTCGGGGACGGTCGATTTGCCTAACGCATCGGGTACCGGAAACCTTTCGGAAACCATTTCGCTGCTACCCAACGGAGCGGTAGTGGTCTATGAAGTAACCTTGGCTACCGGTTCCGGAATGACGGCGGATTTGAGCAATACCGTGGAAGTTACTTCAATAACGCCCGATCCCGAACCGGGTTGTGATGCTTGCACAACGGCGCCATTGCCCGCGGCGCCCATCGCTGCACTTTCGGTAACCAAAGAATTGGCGGATGATACCCAGCAAGGCTATATCCCAGGTGAGGATGTCGTCTACCTCATTACGGTCACCAACGACGGACCGAGCGATGCCCGGGAAGTGATTGTGGAAGACACGGCACCTGCAGGCTCCACGATTGGTAGCTGGACAGCTACGGTAACAACTGGCGAGGTCACATTACCCAGCACTTCCGGTACGGATGCACTCAGCGAGACCATCGCCGCGTTGCCCAGCGGTGCCGTCGTTTCCTATGAAGTGACGGTGCAGACATCCGATGCCGTGGCGGACGACCTCGTCAATACCGCCACGGTGACGAGCGATACGGAAGATCCGGATGAGGCCGACAATACTGCGATTACGGTGGGCTTGCCCGCGGTTCCGGACGCACCGGTCAGCGGCGGTGATCAGGAGGAGTGTGCCGAAAGCCCCGTGCAGACATTGACGGCAACGGCAACTGTTCCGGCAGGCATAACCATCGTTTGGTACGATGCCGCCACTGGGGGTAATGTGGTTCCAGCTCCTGCATTGAATGCCATCGGAACGATTACCTATTATGCCCAGGCACAAAGCGAATCATTGGCTAGCCTGTCGAGGACCGCAGTCACATTGACCATTAACGAACTGCCTGATGTGGTAATCACGGATCCTGCCATAGCGTGCGTAGGCACAACGATAGACCTCACGGCAGCGGCCGTCACAGCGAGCAGCGATGCCGGCCTGACGTATACCTACCACACCGATGCGGCGGGTATGGTGGCATTGGATAATCCGGACGCGATAGCGGTATCCGGCACGTATTACATCAAGGGCACCAGCCCCGAGACGGGCTGCAGTGTGACCATGCCGGTTACCGTGCAATTCGTGGACCGCCCAGTGGTAACGGTTACGCATCCTGATTGCGCACCGGGGGCTACAGGTTCAATTACCATCACCGAGCCACTTGGGGCAGGGTTCGAGTATTCGATCAACGGCGTGGACTACCAGTCGGAGCCATTGTTTGACGCGTTGGCTCCG
>NZ_JAYKZZ010000035.1:0-2647 GCF_035818675.1 Parapedobacter flavus | reverse complement strand
CGGAAATTCCGACATACTGCTTCCGAAGTTTCTCGGTGATCGGTATATTTGAGTAGGTTATAAGGCGGGGCGCTCACGATTCGTAGAAATATTCAAATTGTTTTTTTTGTACCTTTGTTAAAATAAAGAAGGAATACGAATATGGCACTTTCACAGCACGGGCCGTTCAGCTTGGCAGATTATTACTTCGGATTTTTAAAGAATCTCGATTCCCGCAGTAAACTGGATTTAATATCCAGACTTTCGCAGTCGGTTAAAGAAGCTGAACCTATCGCGGAGATTTCCTTGCAATCGTTATTTGGTGCATACCAATCCGATGAAAGTGCAGACGAAATTATTGAAGAGATACGTAGTTCGCGTGTTTTCAAGCGAGATATAGAGTCACTTTGATGAATTACCTGCTTGATACAAACATCTGTATTTATTTCCTAAAAGGGATGTACAACCTAGACCGAAAAATTGCTAAAATCGGTGAGGTCAATTGTTTTATTTCCGAAATAACGGTGGCCGAACTGAAATACGGCATCGAAAATAGCAAGACACCTGAAAAGTTACGACCATTAGTAGAAGCATTTATCCCTAAGTTTGCCATTTTACCCATTTTCAATTCATTGGATATTTACTCCAAGGAAAAAGCGAAACTCAGAAAAAAGGGTCTTATGGTTGATGATTTTGACATCCTAATCGGAGCCACTGCCATAACCAATAATATGGTGATGGTTACCAATAATGTCGCTCATTTTAGCAGACTGACCAAAATTCGTATTGAAGACTGGACCAAATCTTGAATTTTAAATTATTCAATTTTCAACTATAGGTAAGCAACTATCCACCCGGATAGATGGTGCCCCTGTGCGTGAAAAAATTGCAAGAGGCATCGGCATACCGTTGAATAAGAAAATCGAAGAATTCGAGAAGGGGGATGTGCACATACGCATGGCAGGTGCCCAGTCGTATTGATCCAAGTCATTTACGGTTATCCATTTGGCATCCGCGTGTTCTTCGAGTCGTAATGCGCCACCTACCACACTAGCAATAAAAGGCACTAACCGTATCCGGAAAGTAGGATAGTTTTCGTGGACTTGGCCCCAGTGGTTCGAGAAAGGTATTACAACAATGCTGGTAAGAATAGCGTCAATTTGTTGGTTTACTCCCGACAATGGTCTTATCTTTGATTTACTAAAGCGGTCATTTCGATTGTTCCGATAATCGACCGACCTTGTAGCGCACCCGGCGAAATAACTGTTTATCAAGGAAAGGAGTGCCTGAAGATGAAAACATTGTTAATTATCTGTTGTATTGCCGTGCCAATCTTCCTGACGCTGGACTCCTGCTCCGAAACCAATTTGGGTAACGAAAGTGGGGGCTTTGGCGAGCGGGTAGGAGATACCATCGTGATGGGCGTGGGCGATAGCTATTACGATTCCGAGCACCATTTCCGCATCGGGGTGGTTTCCCTGCTCGGTGATTCGCGTTGCCCCGAGGGGTTGCAATGCATTTGGGCGGGCAATGCCGGGGTACGGTTTGAAATTATTGTAGCGGGCAATTACCGGCGATTGTTCGACCTGAATACCCATGGCGGGCGGAACTATCCGCGAGACACAGTGATCAACGGCATCGAGTTCCGGTTAGTTGGTGTAGAACCCTATCCCAAGTACAATGCACCGGCCGTCCCAGAAGCGGATGTGATCATCAAATTATTGGCAGCCAAAAAATAGTGCCATTAATTATGGCAAACATCGTTCCCAGCACCCGATTCAAAAATAATTGGTGTGCCATCGCCCGGCGTTATCGTAAAATGGAGGCTATGGGTTCCTACATTAATTAGGGTATCTACCGTTTGGCCCTTGGCGCCAGAAGCAAAGAAGAGAGCCAGTGTTACCGTTAATACTAATAACGTTAGTTTTTATGATTGAGAAAACAGAATGTTTTCATCCATTTTTTTAGGATGAAAAAAATGATTCATCAAATTGCTTGCAAGCCATGGCTGATGTGCTTATCTTGGGCGTAGGTTTAGGAAGCCCTCCAATTCCATTGGAGGCAGCATCTTTCCATAGGATGTAAATTGGTTTGACCCCAGCCCTTTTTCATAAAAGAGTTGGGGTTATTTTTCACCGTCACCCTTCGCTTAAATTTACACGGATGAACAAATTGTATGTCATAACAGGAGGGCCCGGCGTAGGGAAAACAACCCTGCTTAGTGCTTTGTCCGCGGACGGAATAGCAATCGTTCCCGAAGTAGCCAGGGCCATCATTAAGCAGCAGCTAGCCATCGGGGGCGATGCATTGCCTTGGAAGAATAAAGAGCGATACATCGATCTCATGTTAGCAACCTCCATACAGGATTATCGGCGCGTGGTAGAAGAGCAGATGCAAAGAACACATCTTTTCGACCGTAGCGTCATCGATGCCGTAATCGCTGAACGTTTGAATGCTCCCTTCCCGGGAAATTTCATATCTGCATTTAAACCAAACCACCACCCACTTGTTACCCATTAACCACCATATACATACCATGGCCAAAAAGAAAATCGCTACGCAGACGCTCATGGACGAAGCGCGTCAACTGGAAAAGGAGGGGCAGCATGCGGACGCCCTGAAAATATACCGTGCATTGACACGCCGTAAGCACCTGAATACCGAAGCA
>NZ_JAYKZZ010000034.1:0-30427 GCF_035818675.1 Parapedobacter flavus | reverse complement strand
GACGAAGCGCGTCAACTGGAAAAGGAGGGGCAGCATGCGGACGCCCTGAAAATATACCGTGCATTGACACGCCGTAAGCACCTGAATACCGAAGCATATAACCGGATGATGATTATCCTCCGCAAGCAAAAGAAATACAAGGCCGAGCTGGAGGTCATCCAGCGAGCCATTGCCGCTATAGAGAAATCTATTGACGCTAACCAGCAGGCCATCAACGATCGGAACCCCGAATCGGCTGCCTTGAGCCGCCAACTTGCCGAATCTCTGGGTTTGTTGGACGAAGACGGTCGCCCGGTCTACGAAGAGCCGCAATTGCAGAACTGGTTACTCATTTTACTCGCGCCTTAAACCTCTCTTCGCTCTTCTTCACTCAATGCGTTTAAAAGTTTTTCCAAATCGATATTATTCGTGTCAGGAGCTTGATGTTCCATTTTGGAATATCAAGCTATTGGCGGCGAAACCGGTTTTTTTCACTCCTCTTCTACGCCATATACAATACCCTGCTCCCGCAGCACATTTTTCTCCCGCTCGATTGCCGCAATCAGTTCCTTCTTCGAAGGGAGTTCAAGCAAGTATTTGCTTACGAATAGCTGTTGGTCACTGTCGGCAATAGCGTATTCCACTAATGCCTTGTTTTGGTTAGTGACCAACAATATACCTACCGGCGGATTGTCATCCGCCTGCATCACCTCCTTTTTGTAATAATTCACATAGGTTTTCAACTGGCCGATATGCTCATGCTTGGCCTCATCGACCTTGAGTTCAACCAGCACATGGCATTTCAATACACGATGATAGAAGACCAGGTCGATGAAAAACCACTCATCGCCGATGAGGATTCGTTTTTGTTTGGCCTCGAAGCAGAAGCCATGGCCCATTTCGAGCAGGAAATTCTCCAAGTGCTCCAACAATGCTTTTTCAAGGTCGTTTTCGTAAACCACATCTTTTGCGCTTAACCCAAGAAACTCGAAAGTAAATGGAGACTTGATAATATCCTCAGGAGCTAGGCGTTCGGCTTTTTGCTTAACAACTTTAGACAGTTGCTCTGGTTTTTTACTTATTCCGCTTCTTTCATAGTATAATGTATTTATCTGTCGTCTCAGCTCTCGCACATTCCACCCGCCTTTTATCGTTTCCATTTCGAAGAATGTCCTTTTATGGATGTCCGTGATGGTCATTAATTCCGAGAAATGGGAGTATGACAAATTAGCCAATAATTTTTCTGGCTGAATCAAGGCCTTTTTGAATTCGTCAGACACTGTCTGATGAATTGTATCATTTTTAAAATCAGTATTTTCCAATTGGTCAGACACTGTCTGACCAATTGTGTGAACTTGAAGGCCAAGATGAGCTAGCATGGCCTTTATTGCCGAAAGCAAGTGGGGATATGCAATATAAAATTGTCTGCATAGCTTTAGATTCGTTTTCGAAAGCCCTTTAATTTTAATGGACGCCGCCAGTTCGGAAAGTAATCGCTCACCATACTTCGCTCGATCTTGCCCGTCCTGTTCAAACTCAACAATATTTAAACCAATCAGCCAATTGCGTACGGTAAGCGATTTGTTCACCGCTTTGATCGCCGCACGCTGTAACCCGTCGTGCGTGTCTTGTATACTCGTTACTAGTTTGTCGAATTTCATCCGAACACTTGTGTTATCATTTGATGTCGCAATTTGCGGCTTCAAGTTTCCTTATTAGTATCAGCTTTCTCAGTATCCGCTTTCCAGCCATCCAGTACGCTTCCACCATAGAGGTGTTAATTGCCTAGTAGGCTTTCCTGCGACCATCCTCAATAATAGCAATGACATCCGCAATATTAGTTTCCATAGCATATAATTGTCTGCTAACAAATATAGTAAAACTTTCAGTTATTCAATGCAATGGTTAAATAAAGGTTTCTGATTTGCCCAATCGGGGTTTTCCGCTTTTGATTCGACTTTCCCTAAATCGATCGATTACCTTTGTCACCAAAACACCGCCAATTATGCCCACGTTCCATACCGTACCCCTAGTCAAATCCATTGATGAATATGTTCCGGGGCAAACCTTCGAACAGCTTGTCGTCAGTAGGCTTCAGCCTTTTTTTGGCCGTTCCATCCACGAGCTCTGCACAGCATTTTTGGTGAGCGATAAAGTAGACCAGCCCGGCATTTACCGAAAACTCACGAAAGCCATTTTGGGCATACCGTTGAATAAGAAGATCGAAGAATTCGAGAAGGGCGATGTGCACATACGCATGGTATACACGCACGAACCACAGTATCCCACGTGCCGAAAGCGCTATCTGCTATGGCATGTCGATCATCGGCAAACCGAGCCATATCTCCATAAAGTCGAATTTTGGACCCCCGCAGTGCATGACTGTAACCTTATTGGCCCACCGCCATCTTCGCCGAGGCCGTCCAAAGGTAACTCGGAATAGGCTCGCGGAGTATCCCTAATTCCATATAGCTAAGGTTTTTAGTTGTTCAACAATCGGCACATCGGCGGGCGCCCAGTCGTATCGATCTAAGACATCTACGGCTACCCACTTAGCGTCTACATGCTCTTCGAGTAGTAACTCCCCGCCTACCACATGCGCGATAAAAGGCACCAACCGAATCCGGAAAGTCGGGTAGTCGTGTTCCACCGGTCCGAGCCGTTTTACTACCTCGATATCCAAGTGCAGCTCTTCGCTGATCTCGCGCACAACGGTTGCCGCATCGTCTTCGCCCGGTTCCACTTTGCCACCCGGAAACTCCCATTTCAACGGTAAGTTCATCGTGCTGCTGCGCTGGCAAATTAATATTTTGCTTTCACGGATGACGATTGCACAAGTAACGATGAGCATGGCGATAGTGAAGTTTGGCCAAAGGTATGTTTTTCAGTTTTATACCACAGCAAGCCAGAGCATCAAAGATTGGTGATATAGATTGCGGTTGCGCCTGGTTCTCAAAACAGTTTACCGCCCTTCAGATACCATTATTCAAGTATCATCAAATAACGAGCGCACAATCCTTATCTATATGACAGAATATTTATGTTGCTTTCTCTGTCCTCAATCACATAACAATCAGGAAGCAATCTATTCAATACTAACAACTTACTCGATAAGCTCGCGATTGAATCACATAGCCATCACATAAACGCATAGTATCGCCCACTCTTAATACTAGCTAACAATAGCTCCATCATCAAATAACGGTCAAATAAGAATTAGCATTCTTTCCCCGATTATACCGGTTTTCAGTATATCCGTTTACCGTCCATCTTCCCGTCCCAATCGTCACGCTCAGACATGATCTGGCGAAACATGATTTCCTCCCCTTCGGCTTTCGTCATCACGTTGCCGAATTCCGCCACCGAATCCCCATCGCGGTATACGCCGTTCCTGTCGTTCCAGCATAACCATTCGATTAGTTCCTCGCGAGTCATGGCGCGGACAGTTGCCAACAGTTCGTTTTCGGGCAGGTCCATCACGGTATAACGAACATCTTGTCGTTTTTCAGCGTTGGTCAATATCATATCAGTAATTATTTAAGTGAATTTAGCTTTTCCGTATCTTTACACCTATGCCCCATCTCACCACCACCCCCCAGCGCTCTTATATCATGAGCCGCATCCGGGCCAAAAACACCAAGCCAGAGCTGCTGCTGCGCAAGGCACTCTGGGCAAAGGGCATCCGCTACCGTATCCATGCCAAAGACCTGCCCGGCCGGCCGGATATCGTTATCCGCAAATACCGATTGGCCATCTTCGTGGATGGCGAGTTCTGGCACGGCCACCAGTGGGAAAAGACCAAGGGCCGCATCAAGAGCAACCGCCATTTCTGGATACCCAAAATCGAGCGCAATATTCAACGGGATAAAGAAAACAGCGCGGCGCTCGTTGCCAAGGGGTACACCGTATTCCGTTTCTGGGGCGAAGATGTGCGGAAGAACCTTCACAAATGCATCAACCAAGTGCAACTGTACATCGAAACGGCCGGGGCGGGGCGGGTGCCCTATCCGGCCGAGTACTGATTTCAGCCGCCTGGCCGTTCTACGTCGTAATGGATCTCCGCGTTTCAATTGATTTCCCATGATTATAAGTTTATGTCCCACAATGCTAATTTACTAAATTATTTAGATAAATTGTAGGCAAATTGTTGTTTTTTTAGCATCTTTGTCGAGTCTTTATTAATCAGGAAAATTTTGGCTCGGTCATTTTCGAATGATCGTCTTTCTCTAGCTGAAGAGTTTTTAGTATACTTGCCTAAAGTTTGTAACTATCATATGTTACATTAGGCCATATTTGCACTTTTAAAAATTTTTGTAATGAATCTGGTCGAAAGTATCAGTCAAGAAGACATCAACGGGATCTCCTATAAGGTTAGAATGGTTGAATCGGCGAAAGATGGGCAAGCAGCACTCAGCCATTTTTTCCATAACCATCGGAATGGTGTGTCAAAAAAATTCAAGAAAGAAGCTGTTTCTCTAGTGAAGCAAGTTTTGGAATACAAGTATCCAGACACACCGATAGATAACGTGTTTGCGGAATCCGCCTTACAGTATTTGCTTTTCAATTCCGTTAAGAATGAGTCCATCTTTCCCGGCCCAGATAAGCCCGCCTTTACGTTTATAGACTTGTTTGCCGGGATAGGGGGATTCCGGATGGCAGCTCAGGATCTCGGAGGGAAATGTGTTTTCACGAGTGAATGGGACGAGCATGCACAGAAAACATATCGAAGGAATTTCGGGGAACTTCCGTTTGGTGATATCACAAAAGATAGCACAAAGAGTTTTATACCGGATAAATTTGATCTACTATGTGCTGGATTTCCTTGTCAACCATTTAGTTATGCAGGCCTGAATAAAGGCTTCAAGGACTTGACGAGGGGCACATTGTTTTTTGATGTCCTGCAGATATTGGAGAAACATCGACCTAAGATGTTCTTATTGGAAAATGTGAAAGGACTGAAATCTCACGACGGTGGAAGGACGTTGTCTGTCATTGAAGATTCGCTCCAAAGCATCGGTTACAAGATTAAATGGACCATACTAAACAGTTATCACTTTGGTTTGCCTCAATACCGTGAACGATGGTATTGTGTCGGTTTTTTGGGCGACGTTGAATTTACATTTCCGGAAGGAAATTCAGCGAAACCTAAACTTAGCGCAATTATAGATGAGCATGCTAATGATGATCCTAGATTAAAACTCAGTAAATTTGAGATCGAGAGGATTCAAGATCATTTTACATCTGGAGAAGAGAGGGTTCAACACGATAATTCGAAATACGCGGCCAACACAAAAAAGGGCAGACATGGTGTTTTTTCCTACCAAAAGCCTGACGGCTCATTGAGGTTTCATATTGGAGATAAGGCAAAGACTCAAATCCAAGAAGCATTTTACGCTTGTGAAAACACTTACGCACCGACAATAATCGCCAATCGGGTACCCAAGCTGTGGGACTTACAGCGTAAGCTTTCTGTTCTGGAGAGCTTAAGGCTTCAGGGCTTTCCTGATAGATTTGAATTTCCAGTTTCAGACAATCAAGCATATAAACAATTAGGGAACTCTGTAGCAATACCGGTGCTTTTAGCAATTATTCGAAATATGTTAGGCGCGGTCAAATCTTATAAAGCATGAAATTTATTTCCCAAGATTCCGTGAGAAAAGCTTGGACTAATATAACTCAAGCACAAAAGACAACGAAAGCCCCGTTGAATAAGTTCTTAGGGTTACTTGTAGCACTCAGTGTATTGGATATCAAGAGAAAAGAGAAGATAAAAACAAGCTATTCTTATCAATTGAGGAACGGTGAATTGTCATCTGAGCTGCAGCGGATTTTTTATTTTGGAGATGATAACAAGGACTTTCAATCTACAGAATTAACTTTTGTTACCTTTTCGAACGACTGGATATCAAATGTTTTTGATGCCTTCCTAAAAGGCTCCCCGCTTTCTATAAAAGACGTTGTGGCGATTCTCTACCAAGAAGTCCCTTTTCCTGACGATGTCTCTACACAATCTGCAGTGCAACGTTTTATGGAAGAATTCCATTTTGACGTTAATAACGTCTCCTTCTTTCATTCGGATGATACTGAGATAATGTTTTCAGATACCCGAATAAACAGGAAAGCACTTTTTGGTGAACTTGTTAAGTTATTTGCTCCAGAAGATTCTTCCGAGAGAACACTTTCAATGGAAGGAACCTTGATTAAAGCAAATGCCGGGGAGTTGACTAGGGCTCCATTTGCACAGACCCTATATTCGGGCCAGGAGTCTCAGAAATGCTTGCTTTTTACGAACTTTAATATCAGCCGGTTCTATAATATTATTCCCGAATTGCCGCTAAAAGAAGAGGAGGTCGAACGAAGTCTCGTATACCGCAACCTCC
This sequence comes from Parapedobacter flavus, assembly GCF_035818675.1. NCBI lineage: Bacteria > Pseudomonadati > Bacteroidota > Sphingobacteriia > Sphingobacteriales > Sphingobacteriaceae > Parapedobacter > Parapedobacter flavus. Next base: position 24,068 of record NZ_JAYKZZ010000034.1, on the reverse strand, counting down.
TCCTCTACGGTGCACCCGGTACCGGGAAAAGCTATATTCTAGAAGAGCGCTCCAAATCTTTTGGTGCTCGTAAGAAGCGCGTCACATTTTATCCCGACTATTCCTACTCAAAGTTTGTGGGTAGTTATAAGCCGAGCACCTATTATAAATATACTGGGGCTGCCTATTCGCCTTCCAAAACTCACGAGCAAGCTGGTTATCCGGTGGTAAACGAGCCCGTCATTGACTATACGTTTGTGCCGGGTCCATTTTTACAAGCACTGGTGGAGGCTTATAAATCTCCGGAACCATATGTGTTGGTGATTGAAGAGATAAACCGTGCGAATGCGGCAGCAGTGTTCGGTGAGGTATTTCAATTGCTTGATAGGGAAAATGGCAAAAGTGTTTATCGGGTTATGCTTTCCGATGAGGCCATGCAATATGTTCGTAGCGAGCTCGGTGAGCGAAATGACCTTATTGATAACGGGATTTATATTCCAAATAATCTATACCTATGGGCCACAATGAATAGCGCAGACCAAGGTGTGTTTCACATGGATGCAGCGTTCAAGCGTCGGTGGTATTTCGAATATCTTCCACTCAATCAGGGAGAGGCCATAATGGCACACCATACAATCACGTTTTGTGGGGTAACCTATCGCTGGAACGATTTCCGGCGAGAGATAAATAATTTTCTGACACTTAATAAAGTTCTGGAAGATAGGCTGTTGGGTCCTTTTTTCATGTCGGCTGATGAACTAGCTAACGAAGATTCAGTTAAGAATAAATTACTCGTTTATTTGCGTGACGACGTGTTACGTCATAATCCGCGCGTCCTTTTTAAGTACGGAACATTCAATGAGATCATCGAACATTACAAAGAAGGCGATGTTTTCCAAAGCGCTCTGTCCGACCGGCTCGCTGAGATTGCGCTTCTAGATGTCGAGTATGCTGAAGAAACAAATTGATAATATTACATTCCTTTTCGAACAAGAGGTCTCTTATCCAGTTGAGGAGATAGAAGACTTGTTGGGTGCCCTTTATGAGGAGTTCCTTATCCAAAGGTTCATTTCAATTAAACAATCGGTTGCTCGCTTTAGCTATGTAGGTATAGCGTCTAATCATGATCGTGTTATATGCATATTGCCAAAGCATCTACATCGGCAGCTCAGGGAAGACGCTGAATACGTTACCCAAGCACGTTTGCTTATAAATATTTTAAAGACATATGAAAGGCGGATTCATACCTCCATCGATAGTGTGGATTTTTTCAGCAGTTCAAAGACCTCAGATAACACAAATGAAATTGCTATAGCGGATTTCCTGCTCAAAGATTTTGTTCAGTATGGCATTTGGGTTATGGATCAGCATACGGTAACATCTGGAGGGAAAGGTGAAGTTTTATGGGATCACACGATTGAGCGTACCGAGCCTCTTATAAACAAAGCACCAATATATTATGACACCCACCATTTACATTCCGAAGTTGTTGCCGACTCACTGGTTAGCCAAATACACCGTTGGGCGGTAGCTTATAGTATGCACCGGTACGGCCTATTACTTGATTTCGATTTGTCGTTGCCGCCCGAATTTAATCTATGGGTAACAGATTTTGGTGCTAATGAGTTTTTATTGGCAACTTTGGAAGGACAGCTTCGGGTCACTTATGCCGATAGAGAATTACGACTGTTACGTGCATTAATGGAACTTATCCAAATTACCAATGATTATACAAACGACGAGTTCAGCATATATGGCCATAACAGCTTTGAGCATGTTTGGGAGGATGCGATTGGCTTTTGCTTCGGGAATGAATATAAACATTACGAACAATACCTGTCCAAACCGATCTGGGAGAATGATCGGCTGAAGGCTGAGAGACATACCCTAAGACCTGATGTGCTCCGGTGGTTGCCACATCCGATTAAGCCTATATTATTAATCATTGATGCCAAGTATTACCTTATCAAATTTGACGAAGAGGAAGGATTGACAAATAATCCGGGGGTAGGCGACATTGTAAAGCAGTACTTTTACGAGTTTATACTGTATAGAACGGGCATTAGGGCGCCCTGGGCAGACATGGAAGCTGCATGTTTAAATGTATTGGTTTTTCCCATGCTTACACAATCCGAAGACCTATTTCATTATAACGGTACAGTGTGCCTCCCCAGTCGGGTAACAGATAGACCAATCATTAATATGGCAATCAACCCCGCGCTACTGTTCACTCGCTATTGTGAATACCGTCAGTTCAAGTTGGTGGAACTCGAAGAGTTTATTGAAAGAGCTTTTGCACTCTCATAGGTTATCTATTTATCCCACAGGTTCGATATCTTAAAATTAAGCTATCATAACCTTTCTTATGGAAAGCTTTCCATAAGAAAGGTGAAAGTATGAGAAAAAAGAAGTAAAATTGTCAGGTCATTGGGAAACACTCAACCCATGGCCTATCGGAGGGGGTCAACATGCCCGTTACGGGGGGCAGCATCGACGTTTTATCCATTAAAGAGGAATCTCCGACAATTATGCATCTATATAGCCTTTGTTCTTGTCTGCAGTTGCAATAGACTGGCAATAGTAATAGGTAATGGTTGTTGAGGTAGTGTAATGAACTATCTTCTGGATCATGAACGGTTTGTATTATAGTGTGTAGAGCTTCTTTCCAGAATTAACAATCCAATAACCATACGTCTCTTTTACGCCAGTTGAGTAGTCCGTCGCATAATAACTTGGTTGTGTGTAATACGCGGGTACTCCTGTTTCAATCGCATAAAGCGCCATAGCCAGCGAAATGGGTTTGGGCCCATAGGGAGCTAATATGGATTTTTTCTTTCCATTATTTGTAATTTGACACAGAGTATCAAAAGCATCGGCAGCATTCAAGGCATGCACCCTTTGCATCTCATTTAACGCTAATCGCGGATAGGAAGTAACAATTCTTCTTACAAATTCCCAGTTCCGTTGATAATTAGGAGGGCCCGGAGGATGGGGGAACAGCAATTTTACTTCTGCTTCACTATACGTTCCGGTGAGTAAACTTGTAAGCCCCAAAGGAACAAAACCTACTGAAATAATTGCCAAATCAGGCTTCGATTCTCTAAAATCAGTGGACATAAATGTCGGTATATGACTCCACTCTGCGGGGTCCCAAGATAGTTCATCGGATGAATACTTGGAGGGTTTGGTATAGGTGACAATTAAATTTTCCAACTTCTCGCTTTTCAGCAATCTTTTCAAGATAGGAAAGAAAAAACGTTTTGGAAGACACGAAACATCCAAAACAATATTCCCATTCGAATCCTCAAGAAATTGTTGCAAGGGTGTCAGAAATGTGTCAATAGGCTCTAATAAATGAATGTCTATGGTTTGCTGTTTGGTAACTCCATGTCCCTGCAATACCGCTGAATTGGATCGCAGCTTTTTCATCTGCGAACTTTTTACTTTAGATTCATGAGGTAGGATATTAAAAAAAAGATGATTTGTGATTTGGCTACCTGGAAGTTTTGATAAGAGGCCATGGCATCTATCTTCAAACGAAATACTTCCTATAACATTCCAGTCAAGGCCATCACTTTTAGATAGCAGCCACGACAATTCCCCCCAAGGTCTAAGTTTCTGTCCAAGCATTATCTAAAAATTAAAAATTCAAAGATATTTGACCATCGTCGCTACCGCCCGTTTTCTTGCTTCGTTTAGCTTTGGTACTGAGTAACCCGTTCTCTTCTTCCAAACAACTTCTTCTCCATTTTTTTACTGTATTGACAGATGTATAAATTGGCTCTTTGGTGTGTACAGATGGAAGCTTGAAACGGGGAGATAAAATAGGATTTAAATACCATTTAATCCTTTCTCTTTTATCCTTTAGTTTAGAAGTATGGGGTGCGTCATACAGGTCTCCATAATCGGTAGCTTCATTTAAAAATTTTCTAAGTTCAGCGTCCTTTTCCAGTTCTTCAATATCAAGGGAGAAGCCATAGTGTCCGGGGTTTGACATGGCTAGGTCCTCTACTAAAGTTTTATAAAAAAGGGATCCAAGAAAGTTGATGAAAGTCTTCCTATCTCTACCTCCTTTTTCTAAAGAAATATTTTCATACCAGGCATTGCTAGTTTCTATTACCCCAACGGACTGGATTTCACTATCGAACTGGGGCAGACTGTCCGTCTGTTCTATGTTGTAAGTATCCCGTATCCAAACGTCCCAAATACTTCTACATAATTGAAGAAAAGCTAAAATATTACTCCCGCAGAGGGATAAAATATCTTCCTTCCCGAACCACATCAATTGTTGATTGTTCCTAGAAGCAATCTGAATAAGAGCTTGCTCCGATCGTTCTTTCTTCCACCATTGCTTTTCCCATGGATAAGGTTTGGAAAGGGGGATATTGTACATCACGGATTGCTTCTGTTTTCCTTTTTGTCGCACCCACGCTTCGGCCAATCTTGCGTTAAAGGGGTCTTCTTCAGCCAAGTTATTTAGGAACTCATTCCACGGAGCGGGCCAATCTTTTTCAACCTTAATAGCTTTTTTCTTGTCAGATTTAATATAAAGTCTTGCCTTCGCCGATGGTTTACCACTTCTTCCGAATGCTAGAGCCAAGACTCCTTTTTTTTGTGAATCACTGTATTTTAATCCAGACAGATTTATTCTTCTCTGCAGTATGTCTTCAGCAAAATCTGGGAATACCCAAGTTCGACGATTTTCTTTCCTTTTCAGTAAAGAGTCAATAGAGATGTCAATGTAATTTCTTCCTTTTTCAAGTCTCGCTGATGTGCCGAAAATATTTCCCCTTACATCCCAAGCGAAATGCCTTGTTCCCAGTCTATAAGAGACAGAAGTATCCCGCATGGCGAGAAGTTTATGTACCATTTGCTGGTACACTTTCTCCGGATGATTAGGAATATCCTCTAACCAAGCAAGTTCTTCATATTGATCTATTCTCACGAATATTTCTGTTTTATCTGAAATTACGTTGCTTTCTCTTAACGTCTTGGCTAAAACAGTCATTGGGAAACCGATGACTGTTTTAGTGGATTTTATTTCTTCCGGAATCGCATCACTATTGTAATTTAAGAAGTTTCTATAGAATCGTATCCTTTGATCTAATCTGGCTTTTAACTCGCGATAAGATTTGATTTCCGATAAATATCCATTCCAACAAGGATCGGATGATAATGCTTCTGAGAAAACGTGTAAATTCTTTTCATTCACGTCTATGCCAATTTGTTCAGCTAGAGCCGTTTCCTCACCCAATTCCTCAATTGATTCCAGTATGTCCAGTACTATCCAATAGTTGAGGTAGTCAGCGAAATAGTAAGGCGACTCTTCAAATCCTTTCGCCTTATCTACGGGTCTTTGGCCAAAATCACTAACACCGCTTCTCCTTAAATTTATTCCAGCACCAATAAACTTATTCAAATTTTCTGGAACTGGAAAATCAATGTTATTTCTTGCGTAAGCCTTCCTAATTGATGGTTTGAGCAAACTAAGAAGCATACTCTTCCCGGTACCGGGCAACCCTTTCAAAATGACGTGTCCCGGTTCAAAAAGGGCTAAAGTTTTGTCAACCAAATACGGGCTGAATAACCTAACAAAACTCTCTGACCCGATGGATTCAGTTAGATATATTTCATGAAAGGGATTTCTTCTGTTTTCCATGAACTAGTTTCTTGAATGCCTTAAGAAAATTGGGAACCAGCTATTTGATGACCAATGAACCATCGGTAACGTATTATTAGGCGTATTGGTAAACATGACAACCAATCCTCCAGTTTTTCTGAAACCAAAAGGAGAATATGGCTTACCATTATCTAGCTCTGGAATACCACCGCTTACCAGAAGGTATGTTTTTTTCGCTAACTGTCGAAAGGCTACAAACTCTAATGGTTCATCGACCGCTACGGTCTCTTTTACAAAACAACGTTCTGGAAGTTCCATTACGCTTTTATATGTAAGTCTATCATAATTTTCAGCTAAATTATTAAATCGCACAACGCCATCTGGACAGTTGATTAAGGGAAGTAGGAGAACATCTAGATCGAGGTTTTTCTTCATGATAAATTCAACGGTTCCCGCTATTTGACTGCCCGATCCTACGAAGTCTTCTAAAATCACAAGCTTTTTTATATTGTGTTTGGTAATATAAGATTCATATGATTGCCAAAGAGGCTCATTATCTCCTTCTCGCTCTATCCTACGCCATTGGGGACGCCATTCATTCCATCTATTATTGGGGATATTATTTATATGGAAAAATGCATTTATTTGCATACTGTCTGTAATAGGACAAATCCAACAGTCTCTTATCCCTTGGTCAAGCTGTTTTTTTGCGTCGTCAAGGTCATTAAAGTCAATGTTGTCAGTATCAATCAGCCATGAAGCTATCAATTCGTTGTAGGCAACCTTATACAGTGCGGCAAACTCCTTATTGCCAACGTAAAATAGATGTGGCAAGATCTTAAATAAAGTCTTTTTATCATCATCGTCATCAGCATTTAATAACCAATTTTCAAGTCTATCTTGAAAACTCACTGCTTGACCCTGGGTCGGTTGATAATCATGGTAAAGCTCCCTAGCAAAGAAATTGACTTGAGAATTTATATTTCTATAAATGTCACTATCTTCATCTACAGACCATTGATTCACCCAATGCTCAATCGTGCTATTCATAAAAGTTGCTCTTTAACAATGTTGGCCACAATCTCGGATAATGGAGGGGGAACAGCATTTCCAATCATTCGATACTTCTCTTGTAACGAGCCCTCAAAAATGAAGTCATCAGGAAATCCTTGTATTCTTGCCGCCTCTCTTACTGTGAAGCCCCTATTTTCTCGTGGATGCAGAAAAAATATGGGATTACCAAATCTTGTGTCAACGGTCGGGCAAGGTTCATTCATCGCCAACCTTCGATATTTTCCGTTAAATGTCCGCGTCAAATCATAAGTGTCTATTCCCTTTTTTCTGACATACCCTTTTTTTTCCAGTGATTTTAGTTTGCCTTCGACTTCCTCTCCGTGTTCTTGGATGACCAACTCGATATGAACGGGATCTGCGTCTCCAAAATCCCGTATTCTGTTTTTACGCCTTAAATTTCTAAGCGATTCTAAAATTGATTTTTCAGCGGCATTCACTTCGCCAAAAACTTCTGGAATTTCCCATGTAGCGACGGCTCGGTGACCACCCCTAACGTTGCTGAGTTTTTGGGTTTGTTGGATTTTTGCAGCTATTTTTAGTCTTTCATCATCACTACCTATAATGTAGCCTTCATTATTATATTGTGCTTCTACATCATATAAAACATCTCCAAGATTTTTGGGTTGCTTTTTGGATGGCCACGATATTGACTGCACAGCCCCCTTCCACGCAAAAAACAAAACCCGTTTCCGCATTTGAGCCATGCCAATATCTAAGCAGTTGACTTTAATAAACTCCGTTTTAAAGCCATTGGCAATAAATTTTTTGTCGAGTTTTTGCCAATATTCTTTCAAGTTACCGGCGAGTGATCCCATTACGTTTTCTGATATAAACACTTTTGTGTTCAATTCGAGTGCGATTTCACCACCCCGTACTAACAAATTATTCCTAGGATCCGAGTATATCCTATTGCCTGCTGTGGAGAATCCTTGACACGGTGCACCGGAAAAGACTACGTCAACAGACTTATCACCGATATATTCCGAAACGGTTGCAGTAGTTAGATCTACATTATAAACAGGAACTCCTAAATTATTTTTCAATACGGTAAGCGCGGGTCTGTTAATATCAAAACTCCCAATATTATTAAATCCAATGTTATGAAATCCAATGTCTGCTCCCCCACAACCAGAAAAAAGACCGAGGTAGTTCATCGCTTAATTTTATTTATCTTTAATCCTTCGTTCACTTAATCTCTTATTTAGAATAAAACTCATCCTTTTTGGTTGACACAGACCACAATTTACGTTTGATGTACCGTGCTAGTAAGAAATGGTGAGTTTTGGCCGTTCCTTCAGTCTTTCTTTTGTGATGTTTTTGTTTTTTGCTCTTCTATTTTCTTTAAGTTTGTAAGAATTCTTACAATTTCCTGCGCTCTTAATTGATTAGCTATCACTTTCATGATTAATCCTGAATCTACGTTGATGATAAGGGCGATTCTGCTGATTTCGGAAGGTGAAAATTCCCAAGGTTCGAATAATTTTGCGGCATATCTGCTATGATTCATTCCGGCTAATTCTGCAATTCTTGTTGGCTTTTGTTTTTCCAATTGGCTCATTTCTGTAATTAAGCCATTTTCGAATGCAGCTTTTAATAGTATAAATTCATCATGTATTTTGCTCGGAATCTCCATTCAATAAGCGCTTAAAAGTGGGTTTCAAGCTTGAATGTGCATATATCTGCCCAGTATGTAAATAAAAACTTACACATATGTATGTTAAAACAAACATATGTGTAAATATTTTTTTATATTTGTTGCGGGGATTCGATACAATCTCCTTTGAAATATTAGGTGTTAACAAGAGTCTTGCGGCTACACATTCTGACGCCGTAACGCAAGACAGCAGGATATGCCCATGTCTATTCTTGAATATGTATTTTTGCATACCAAGATAGATGTGGGGCTGCTGTAAATCCGCGTTACGTAAGGCGTCAGAAACTTTAGTGTAGCCGCGGTGTGCAGCCCCACATTTATTAGGTTGCTCACTATAATGAGACTCGTTACTAACCATAACGAGTAGTGAAACTGAAGAGAAGAACCGGCGAATGTAGACCCGTCCAGCCTATTAAGGACAGAGGGGATGAGGGTCATTTAACATCCAAGGCGTGTATAGTTTCTACGAAGAATACTCATAAAAATATCTTTAAAAGTCCCGTTTGATTTGAGGTAGGAACCTGAATTATTCCATTTTCTTACACCCAAATCAAACTTAAATGAAGAGAAAATATTGTATAGGGGAGAGGTATACCCTTTCCAAACATAAACTTAGCCAATTCAAAATACGATATATCAGCCTGTTGGCTGTATTAACGAGCATGTGTTTGTATGCCCAAGCGCAGCGCCCTGATTATTCAGGGCCTGCCGATGGGCGATTGCAGAAAATATCCGGACGAGTAAGATCCGCAGAATCTGGTATATACCTGCAAGGGGCGTTTGTGCGAATAAAAGGGGGGCAACTGACCACTGAAACAGATTCGAAGGGTAACTTCGCGCTTACCACTTCAGTCAGTTCTGGTATGCTGATTGTCTCTTATTTTGGATATATCCAGCAAGAGATTCCGTTTTCTATAGAAACCGAATGGCCGTTGAGTATTACCGTTCAACTGGATATGACCAGGGTAACGCCGCTCACCGTGGGCGACACGGTGCCCGAATCATTGTGGAACCTGCCATTACACATACTTCATAACGGGGTAATGGAGAGTCCGTTTCAGTTGAAGAGCCTTAAAAACAAGAAACTCGTTGTGCTTGATTTCTGGGCAGGCTGGTGTGCGCCTTGTGTCGAATCGGTGGATGAGTGGCATAAAGTAGCTTTAAGGGGCTTGGACGGTCTGGAAATTGTGACGGTCCACATGGATTACGATTATAAAGCCAAGCCATTTATTGCCCGCAGAGGGTGGAACTTGCCGACCATATACGGTGCGGGATATGACATCCTAAATCGTCATTTTTTTGATCGGTACCAAGTAGGGGGCATTGTTTGGATAATGGACGGAAAAGTGGAAGCCATCTATTACGGGAAGCCCGAAAACCTAGGGCTAATTGACCAATTATTGAGGGGAGAAGATGTGGAAGTCGTATCGACGGCCCAGAACACCTACACCAAAGAAGAAAGGGGGGTGAAATGATAAGCCGAATGATTTTAATTGTGCTGACGGTATTTTTAGGGCCCTCTGTGTCGGCACAGACAGGTCTCCGTATGGTGGTTTACCGTGCAGACGATGGAAAGTTGTTGGACGATGCATCGATAACGATGGTGTCTTCTGGCAAGGTATTTTCCGCAGATGAAACTGGAATGTTCAACGTGCCCGTTGGCAATATGGATACGGCGGTGGTGAGCCACGTAGGTTATGTGACGCAACGACTAGCGGTCGACCGTTCGCGGACAACAGTGCTGAAAGTTTACTTGGCTATGGCGTCAACTGCGTTGGATGAAGTGGTAGTAAATACGGGTTATTACCATATACCAAAAGAGCGTGCCACCGGTTCGTTTGTGCACATCGATAATAAAATGATTAATCGTACGATCGGACGGAACATTCTCGAGCGGCTGGAGAGTGTAGCGCCAGGTGTTCAATTTACTAACCCGGGCGGTACACCGGCAGCCGATATCCGTATACGTGGGTTGGCAACCATTGAATCGGACGAAACGCCGTTGATTGTGTTGGACAACTTTCCGTACGAGGGTAGTTTAGATAACATCGATCCGAATGACATCGAAAGTATTACGGTGCTGAAGGATGCGGCGGCGGCCTCCATTTGGGGCGCAAAAGCCGGCAACGGGGTCATTGTTATTACCACAAAACGGCTGACTAAAAAAGGAAGGACTCAAATTTCGCTTAACGCGAATATGAATATGAGCGATAAACCGGATTTGTTCTACGCCAAGGACTGGTTGCCCAGTTCGATCGTCATGGATTTTGAAAAGGAGCGTTACGACCTGGGGCAATTTGCGTTCGGTCCCCGGAACGTAAATCCGTTGTTCGTCGAACGCCTGAAACAGTACGACGATGGCCTGATCAGCAGTGCAGATTGGACCCGCATTGAAGCCGATATGCGTCGTACTGATACGCGGGCCGAAGCCCAAAGACATCTTTATAGGCGCAACGCATTCCAACAGTATGCCATAAACGTTGCTGGGGGAAGCGATAAGTATAGGTATCACATTACAGGCGGATATCATCGTACATTGGAAGAATTGGTGGGAAACGATAGCCGCAGGATCAATATCGGAACCCGACAACGTTTTGTACCCCATGAACGGGTTGATATCAGCTTGGGTGTCGCATATCTCAGCCACACCGCGAATAATAATGGCATTTCGTATAGGGATTTGGCAATTCCCTATGAAGGGATTTCTCCTTACCTGAAGTTGCGCGGTGAAGATGGGCGGGCGTTACCGGTAGTGAAGGATATCAGTTATCGGTATGCGCTTGATGCTGCTTCCCATGGCTTACTCGATTGGACGTACCGACCATTGGATGAACTGGCACTGTCCAACCGAACCGAATCCGGTAACGAGCTGCGACTCAACGCCGATATCTCCGTTGGGGTTTCGACGGCGCTATCTGCACGCGTGAGCTACCAATATACGCGGGGGAACTCAAGCTCGGAAACGATATACGATAAGGATAGTTACTATGCCCGTAATCTGGTGAATCGATATACACAGTCCGACGGTTCCCGGGTCTTACCCTATGCCGGTGTGTACCAACGGGGAACACCGTCTGCACAGAATGCCCATTTCGGTAGGGCACAGCTGAATTTCGATCGACAGATCGACGATAACCACCAGATCCATGCCTTAGCCGGAGCGGAAGTGAGGCAAAGTATAACGGAGGTCTTCCCGGCATCTGTTCTGTACAACTACAATAGCGAATATCAGACCGGCAGCAGCCAATATAATTTCAATACGTTTTATCCAACTTTACCAGGAGATGGTCGAGCCCTACGTATACCCGATGCATCTTATATTCACGGGTTGGCTACCAGCAGGGATCTATCTTATTTTAGCAATGCAAGCTATGCTTATAAAAGCCGATACACATTCAGCGCGAGCGTACGGTGGGATGGCTCAAATTTGTTTGGTGTCAAGGCGAATCAGAAAGGGGTGCCACTGTGGTCGGTCGGAGCGGGTTGGAAAGTGAGCGATGAACCATTTTACGGCCAAAGTAGCTGGTTTCCATACCTTAGAATACGTGCTACCTACGGGGTGTCTGGAAACGTAAATAAGTCCGTTACTCATTACCCGACCATCCGTCACACGACCGCTGCTGTTACGGGATTACCCACCGCATATCTATTGAGCGTTGGCAACCCCGCACTTAAATGGGAGGAGGTCATGACGTCAAACGTTGGGCTGGATTGGCGAATGCTAAATGGCCGAATCTCTGGAACAATAGAATTATACAAAAAAAAGGGAGAAGACTTGATAGGTGACGATGTTATGGACCCAACGACCGGCATTAAAGGGGCTTATAAGATAAACTATGCGAATATTGAGACGCGCGGCGCAGATATCCAACTCACCAGCCAGAATATCAAAGGCCGTTTTACGTGGAATACCACGCTGTTTTCGAGCTGGGTAAAGAATAAGGTTACAAATTTTAATACGAATGAAAGGGCTACTTATGCCGATTATTTGACTACGACGCCCCCACCAGTTGTCGGCGTGTCCCGGGATGCAATATACGCCATCCCATGGCATGGATTGTCCCACGAAACGGGGTTACCTATTATCTATATGGAGGGGGAAGAATCAACAACGTACAGTTACTATACCAGCCGGTACCTTACGCCAGACAGGCTCGTTGATTCCGGTGTACGGGTGCCGTTAGTCTACGGTTCCGTTCGGAATACGTTGGCGTGGCAAGGAATTGAACTCGATGTGATGATAGCCGGCAGATTCGGCCATCTGTTCAGACGCTCGTCGATGTCTCCTGTTGGAGAAATGGAGGGTATGTACCATCAGGATTACTACGATCGGTGGAAAAACCCGGGAGATGAACAGTTTACCAATGTGCCCGCCGGGATACCCTTTGGAGAGCGTACCACCGATCATAGTGCCGCTGGTTCGATATATCGGCGGTCAGAAACCCTCCTAACCAAAGGAGATGTAATCCGACTTCGGGATATCCGGATATCATATGCGCTTCCAAAGGGTTTACTGGATAAAATAGCGTTAAGTAATGTCGTGTTTTCTGCATATATGAAAAACGTGGGCATCATATGGACGGCAAACAGGCACGGGATAGATCCGGATTTTCCCAGCTCCACACACCCAGCACCTCGATCATACGCATTCGGCGTGCAACTTAATTTTTAAACCCATAAAAATATGAAAACACGTATTATAATCGTTTTGGCACTCTGCGCTTTTTTACAAGCGTGTGGCGAGGAATTTCTGAACGTCAGGGCCGATATCGCCACCACGATCCCCACAAGTATTCAGGATTACCAAGCTTTACTCGATCAGGGTATTATGATCAGTAATTCATCCCGGTTGTTTGCACTGGCTGGAGGGGAGGAATTCACCGTTTCGAGTGGAATTTGGCACGGTTTGCCCGTTGTGGCTAATCTGAGGCAATTTAAGAACGCATACATTTGGGCTGACGAAATATATCTGGGAGATCAGGGGATGGATTGGAACAATGCCTACCAGCGTATACTCCAAGCTAATTTGGTGCTTGATGGAATCTCAAATTTAAGCCCCAAAAACGAGCCGGAAACCAACTTGTTGAACAATGTGAAAGGCTCCGCACTATTTTATAGAGCGTTAAATTTTTACCAGTTGAGTCAATTGTTTTGCAAGCCATATGATGGACGCTCCGCCGAGCAAGATTTGGGCTTGCCGTTGCGCTTGGAAGCCGATGTGACGCTCACGAGTCGGCGAGCTACATTGCGGCAAACGTATGATCGGATACTGACCGATTTACTTGAAGCTGAACGGTTGCTGCCGGATTTTCCGAGCGTTAAAACTCGTCCCTCGCGTGTTGCAACCCTCGCGCTATTGGCTCGGGTATCATTGGTTATGGGTGATTTTTCTAAGGGATCGGATTATGCTAAACGTGCCTTGGCACTCAATAACGTACTTATTGACTACAATTCGTTGCAGCTAGATAAACCGTACCCGTTTCCGACAGGTTACGGGCAATCCAATGAGGAAGTGCTGTTTTTTTCGTACGCACCCACCGTTCCATTGATGGCGAATTCAGTTTTGGAAGTAAATCAGGAACTGTTAGACATATACGAGGATGATGATTTGAGGAAAATGCTTTTTTATGGAAATGGAAGTTCAGGCAATGTGTTTTTCAGAGGGTCGTATTACGGCTCTTCTCTTTTTTTCGTTGGGTTGTCTACATCAGAAGTGGTCCTCATAAAAACGGAATGCGATATAAGAATGGGATTATTGGATGAGGCTAGGGAACTGTTAGACGTTTTACGTGGTAAACGGTATAAACTGGGCAAGTTGACTAACACGCCAGAGATAGATGCGGCTGGTTTGTTACGATTTGTGCTTGATGAACGTAGACGGGAATTGGCCTTTCGGGGATTAAGATGGGATGATTTGAGAAGACTGAACAGCGATCCAGAACTGTCACACACCATTTCCCGAGAGATAGACGGTGTAAACTACGAGTTAAAACCAAAAGACACGAAATATACGTGGCCCATTCCCGACGACGTCATTCAATTATCAGGGATGGAGCAGAATAAAAGATAGTGATAAAAATGGCAGCTCTGATGAAGGAGCTGCCATTTATTGAATAGAATGAGGCTATTGCCGTCGCGCATAGCCATCGTTATTACCGCCGGAGGCTGGATCAACTTGTGCCTGATTGATCGCGTTTGTTGCCTCTTCCACCGTCATGCCCTCAGGAGTCGAACCCGTAAATTGTGTCAAATCGAGTAGGACTGCACACGTATCCGTAAACTTGGCCGGGTCACAGCTGCCACTTGGTGTGCCAATAGCATCAGTAATCAGCAAGTTTGAAGGAATAGGTGGATCGGTCTGTTCAATTTTTTCCACTTCATACCACTCCGAATTTAGCTTGGGCTCGGTGGCTTTGAAGGCGACCGACCCGATAGCAACTGCAGCTGCTGCAATTGCCATAAAATAATTTGTTGTCTTCATAATTATTGTCTTTGAGCGGCACACCTGTTTTTCCTGCGGTATGCATACAGGGATCCGTTAGCGATGGAGGTGGCCTGCTTCAGGCATCCTGCACCTTTGGTTTATTCCGCACGGCCCTACGCCGGAACACCGCAAACTTGCGCGGAAAACGCATGGCGTGCAGCCATAGGCCGCCCACGAGTCGGCGGACACCAACCACCCGACGGGTAAAAAACAGGCGCAACGACTTTCGGTACGGCAAGTGCCGATCGGTACGGGTGCGCGTAAACCAAATGCCGATAAGGGAAAGGAGCAGAAAGACGGCATTGAACCATAGATGGTCCTCCCAGCTTAAGCCGCTGATAACCGATCCGCAACCGCATGGGCGCTTTGCGTACCAGCCCAATACGCCAAAGAGGATGAAGAGCGTGAAGCCGAGCATCAGCACGGCCGAAAGCCACATCCCCTGGTGGATGCGTCGCCGGTTATTCCGCCAGGCGATCAGTGCCGCCGCCAACAGTTCCAGCAGCGGCAGCAGCCAGAACAGGATGCCCGCCCACCAATCGGGGATCGGCTGCCGCAGCAGCGTGCTGTGGAATCCGTGCAGATCCCACAGCTTATCCACTGCTACCGGAACCCAGAGACCAACCAGCAGTAACCGGATAATGAAAATCGAACCTTTTGTGATGGGTCTTTTTGCGATATGTTTTCTAGTGAACTCCATATCACAAAGGTCTGTCAAACCGAAGAGGTACACCTGCGCCTGGAGGCGCAAGTTTAGGGTCGTGCAGGAGCAACGACCCATGAGCAGTAACTACGGTACAAGATTCGAGTAGCGTTTTGTGTGGATTAACGTTTATTTGCTAAATTTGTGAAATGGAAAAATTAACGATTAATGTTCCGAACAGTAAAAGTTCATTGGTCAAGCAATTATTAAATAGCTTGGGGGTGATTATTCAAAAGGAAGAAAAGGCTAGCGCTTCCGCTTACAAAAAGAAATTGATTAAAGTGTCCACTTGGTCTGATGATGACGTCGCAACCTTAGAATTGGGAAAGAGGGCAACTTCCAATAGCTACCTTGAATAAGAAACATTTCGACCGAATCCCTGAATTGCAAATTGCAAAAATCTAACTTCTTTTACAACATTCTGTTCACCCGCGTAATCGCCCGCCGCGATATATTCAGGTAATCTTAATTTTGTTTATACCTAGACAACCGCGGAGTTGATCAACGCGGCTTCGCCCTTTCCGCGAACGAGGAAGCCCGGCGCGCCATCCGGCAGCCAATATCCACGCCCACACCGTAGGGGATGACCGCATTATTCGTTGCCAGCACGCCGCCGATGGGCAGGCCATAGCCTTGGTGCGCATCGGGCATCAGCGCGCCCGCTACCGTAACGGGCAGTTGCATAGCCACGTCCATCTGGGTGCGCGCCCCGGCTTCGATGTGCGATTCACCGTAGATGGCATAGTCGGCAGCGGCATCCCGCAGGGGGATGTAGGCGTCTTC
Organism: Parapedobacter flavus; assembly: GCF_035818675.1. Taxonomy (NCBI): domain Bacteria; kingdom Pseudomonadati; phylum Bacteroidota; class Sphingobacteriia; order Sphingobacteriales; family Sphingobacteriaceae; genus Parapedobacter; species Parapedobacter flavus. The sequence goes on along the minus strand of NZ_JAYKZZ010000034.1, from coordinate 7,771 downwards.
GGGCTTGCGGGCCTCCTCGATGAGGGCCTTGGCCAGCTTGCCGTACACGGCGTGGGTCACAAAAGCGTCCGGCCTGGCCAGCACGTCAGCAAGTTGCGCAAGCAGGAGTTCATTGCCGAGGTGCGCATGTTTCTTAGCGGTACGTAGGGCCAAGCCGAAGGCGCGACCGGGGGTGTAACCCAAGGCCATCAGCGCTTCGCTGTTGACGCGGTGATTTGTCGGTGTTTCCATCTTCTTTTGGCCGTAAAAACCTTGCCAAAGGGGCGTTTCACATCCATACGTTGATGAAGGATGCGAATGATTTCTGGGTTTAAAAAACCGCTTTCCTCGCCTTTTTTCAATTCGGATACGAGGAGTTGCTTTTTATCTTCTTCTTCTTCAAGTAATCGCAACGCAGTCCTGACGACCTCACTGGCCGAACTATATTTACCCGACGATACCCGGTCGGTGATGAACCCCTCGAAATGACTACCCAGTAATACAGACGTATTCTTTCCCATGGCTTGATAAATAAATTTCTTTAACAAAAGAACCAAAAGTTGGTATAAGGAAGAAATTATTGATTCGACAACATCTTTTATAAAAACGCGCTGGCGTGGTATAGCACTCCTGTTCGTCTTTGATGGACGAGTGCATCTCATTGAATTCTTGACATTAATTTTTCAACGTATTCAGCTACGTTGTTTTCGTCCGGAATCGGTCTGTATGCGAATGCAGAAAGCTCATTTCGGTATTTCTCTTTTAGTTGATTCCAAATGTTCGGAAAATCATTAATTAAAGGAGATTCAGAGATGGGCTTGACTTGCCACCCTACAGGTTCTTCAAACAGTTCTCTGTCGTGATTCAATATCGCGTGAAACCGCTCCTTGAAAGAACTCGATACAATAAAATTGGCACAATCGTGGTCATTCATCAAATAATACAAATCATAAAAGTGCCTAATCTTTTCGGAGATACTATCAGCAGGATGCTCGGCAAAAGAGAACCTAATCAAAGCAACCATTTTTTCCAAAAGCGTTTGTTCTTTGTTTAATACATTTACTTCGAATGGTTGTAGATGATAATCATCTATGTATGTTTCGTTTTTCGTTTGCAACAAAAACGCGGACACCATGCTTTGAACACGTTGTCGTTGAAAGGGGAATGGGTTGGCGAACGAGTTTATTTCTACCATCACCTTGTTATTTGCATTGCCAGTTTCAATTGCTGCATACTCAAAAACCGATTTCCTGAATCTCGAACCTTTACTGGTTACACCATCTGTTTGTACCTCAGTTAAATCAGTCGTAATATCCTTTTCTAGCGTTCTGATGATGGTTTTTATCTTGTTGCCGGATTTCCCGGTGTCGTTTATGATAGCGATGTCAACATCTTCAGAAAACCGGTCAATCAGATCGTAAGCTTTTGATAGTGAAGTTCCACCTTTGAAAACGGCCTGTTCCATAAACTTACTTTCCGACAAACGACTAAGTATTAATGTAATCCAGTAATCTTTTTCAACAAATTCAAGTCGGATGTTTAAGTGCTGTGACGCGGCCCTCAGTGTATCTGAAAACAGTTTTATATGGTGGTGCAATTTCATACGATATTCCAGTTTTCTGTAGTAGACAAAGCTTGGGCAGCCCCAGTCAATTTATATGTAGTAATGGGGTTTAATGACTTATATAAAGGCTCCGCTGCTGTGCCTTGGTGTAATTCTTCTAAAATTGAACCTAATAATGCCCTAGTAGCAGGGGGATATTTTTGGGCTAAGCGAACCAAGGTGCTGACTTCTTTTTCGGTGTAGTTCTTGATGATAGCCAGAAAGCGTCTACACGAAGATTCCACACTGGCATCGGGAACTCTTTTGATATATCGAATGGCATCCAGTAGCTGTAAGAATGGGATATTCTCTTTGCTTATCGTGTTCTTTTGCTTAACAAAAGAAATGGTATAACGTCCTCTTTTGAGTTTTGGGCGAACTTGGTTTTTACCAATTTGGATGATATTACTCACCTGTGTCGTTAAACCCAGTTGGTTATAAATGCTGTAACCCGTAAGGTAACCTGTTGTTTTTCCTTTCTCTTCCAGTAAATCTTTTACAAGCTGTGCTTGATTGGGTTCAAGCGTGCCAAAGGGCGTGTTTTCTGGCTTGTAGTATTTCCCTTTGGATAATTTGACAATCTTTCCTGAAGCTGCCATGCGATTTAGCGCTTTTATGATCGCTTCTTTTTTATTCACCTCAATAATAAAATCAGCATAGGTGAATACATACCCTCTGGGTAACCTGTCTATTGTAAGTGTTATGTAATCAGCTATTTTCATAAAATTCATGAAATGCAAATATAATATTTTTGTCCAGTTTATTAGTTAAAAAACTGGACATTCCGAAAATCGGACAAGTAGACCTCATTTAGCGATTGCATGATGGGTAGGTATCAAAGCCCACCCATAGCCCGCGTAATCGTACGCCGCGAGATATTCAGGTAATCCGCCTGCTCCTGCTGGGAGGTGAGGAGCCGGATGGGTTTCATGTAGCTATCCGCCACAAATTCGCGGTAGCGCTCCTGTTCGTCCTTGATCAGCATCAAGCGGTTCTTGGCGCGATACTGTTTCAGTTTCTTATGTTCCAACACATCCGAAAGCACATCTGCTTCGAGACATGCTTCTTTATACGCCTTCAATGCATCGGCACGGACACGGATAACCGTACTGCTGCGCATTGCGATTACGAAGTAATTAACCGGTCTGGAGGTGTATAGGTTGTGCGTAGTCAACGCACTGTCGGTAGGTGCGAGGAAGCGATCGATCCGACGATTGCCCCATTCGTCCCACCATAGCGTGCCCAGCAGTCCCCCGCAGACAAAATAGAGGTAATCACGACGGTATCCGTCGTCATCCGGTTCGAAGAGGTGTTGGCCACGCTTCACCGAAAACAGGATGGCGTGGGTGGCTAGCCAGTCCGCGTGCGAGACATCTAATCTACAGTAATGAGTCCAGAAGCTTAGTAAGTCGTTATCCATGGTCAATAGTGGTTGCCGGGTCGAAACTAATCAACAGCGCTAACCGAACCAACGCTCGTGTGACGAACGACATGTATAGGGGATGAACAGCACGATTTACAGCTTATCCCATAAATCTGCCGATGATGGGGGGCCTTGGGTTGTGTATCCCTACCGCTTCGGGGTGTCGTTTCGCCTTCCTATCCTTGCATCGTGATCATCGAAATAACCTGCGGCCGCAGGTACGGGGAGGGTGCCCGAAGCCCCGGTGAAACGAATGCGGGTAATGGTTTAACACTTGAAATGAAAACGATATGAAAGCGATGAATTTCAATGCAAGAAAGCTATCCAACGGAAGCACGATCCTCGAGAACAGGATGCCGCTGCAAGCCATGTTGGGATGGCTGAGTGCTGGCGACGATCCACCGAAGGAAGAAAAGTGCGATTTCGATCCGTTGTAGCATGCTGAGCGCAGGGAGCCAATCCGGCTCCCGCGCTTTTTTTAACCCCATTTATAAACACCATATAATTGATGTCATGATGAAAACACCTGAAGAATTACTGGAGGAACGTACCGGTATCGTTCGTACCTATCAACAGTTTACCTTGTCGGGCGCCTCCGAGACAATGGAAAGGCAGTTTGCTTTTTTCGATGCCAACCTGTCCAATTGCTTTCCCCATGTAAACCGCACGGACTACCCCGATATTTTCATGCAGATGCAGCTGAACCGACGATTGAGTTTCCACGATATCGAATTGATGCGCTTTCCGGAACTTATCCGGGTATCCGGATGGGATGAGGACTGGGCAGCGGCACTTCGCCATGAACCGGCCATCGTGTGTACATACCATACGGGATCGTACCGGCTCATCAACGTTTTGCTGGCCCGGGCGGGCGTGCCATTCAGTATAGTGGTTTCCGGCCAGGCACTACAGCACGAGCGGCAGGAACTGGACCGTTTGTATGCCGATGTGATGGCGCAGACGGGGCGAGCCCTCGACATGCAACTCATCGATGCCGAACAGCCGAGTGCGCTCTTGCAGATGGCGCGCGCTATAAAATCGGGCCGGTCCCTGCTGGTGTATGTGGATGGCAATACCGGTACGACCGCAAGAGGAAGCGATAACCGAAACCTGTTGGGAATCGATTTCGGCCACCGGCGCCTATGGGTGCGCGTAGGGCTCGCTTCGCTGGCGCACAGATTGGCGATACCCATCTACCCGGTGCGTTGCCAGCGTGCCGGGATGGGAATGGCAGACAACCGGGATGTGCTGTTCGAACACCTGCCCGCCATCGCGCCGGCCGGGCCATCCGCCCACCGGTTTGCCGGCGAGGCCACGGATTGCCTGTACCGATACCTTGCTGCATTTGTGGAAAATAACCCCGCCCAATGGGAGGGATGGCTCACGCTGCACAACAAACTGGCCGATGTAGGGACTGCCGCACCCCTCACGGCTTTGGAGCCCCTCGGCCGTTGGGCCGTTTATCGTCATAAACGCTACCATTTTATGCTCCATAAGCCCTCTTATACTCATTATCTGTTGAGCCAAAGACAGTACGACCTGCTAAAAATGAAATTGGTAGGCGATAACTGGTCGGAAGTCGAAGAAAATTTCGATATTCACGGCTCCCAAAACCATAAAATGGTGTGCCCGGCGTGAATATTTTATTCACCAAGGGCCCCATCTTGCAATTGAAACTGAAGAATCGACAGATGAAAAGTGAGAAATGGTATACCAAAACGCTGTTAGATATTCCTATATGGGTATTACTGTTAGCTGCGCTGATTTATATAGGCGGCACCTACTTCAAAAACCTGCTGGATTACGGCGAAGTGGATTTCCTGGCGATATTTTACGTTTCCCTCGGTATCATGCTCGTTTGCTTGCTTACCGCAGCTGCAACCCGGCTTTGTTTCCATGCGCGGCATCGATGGAAAGGTATCGTGGTGTTGCTAGGCACGGTGGGTGGCTTTCCGCTACTGGCTTTGGCGGTGGTGGATGTGGTGCTCCCGCTGTTCGGAATCGAACTGCAGAAGGCACATGTGCCCTTTAATTGGGCCGAATTTATGGCCAAGACATTCGATGCTTTTTTTACGGTCATCATGGTTACCGCGGTTTACGTCTTATACTATGGCAAACTGTTGAGCGATCGCCGCAAGCACGAATTGAAACAAGCAGCAACAAACAGCGAAAAGGAACTGCTGGAGGTTAAAAACAACCTGTTGTTGAGTGCTGGGCAATCGCACTACGCCAAATATGTGATGAATGATGTGGTGACAAGGCCGGCGATCATTATACGGCGGCGCAGGTGGCCCATATTGCTAAAACCTTTGACTACGTGGCGGAAGCCACCCAAGACGGTAAGCCCATCGTGTCCATTCACCGTGCACTGGTTTATTTTAATGAGGTGGTCAACGCGATCCGGCTGCGGAACGGTGCCGATGATCGGGTAGTTGTTGTGCAAATGGAAGGTGAACCGACCATGCAGGAAATCGGCGCGCTTACGCTGACTACCTTGCTTGAAAATAGCGACACCCACGGCTGGGTGGATGCCGAGCGCCCGATAAGGGTTGGGTTTGTTTTTGAGCGGGGCACAATGCAGTTTACGTGTACCAACGCCAAGTACCCGTACCCACGCCAGGTAAAAAGTACGGGAAAAGGGCTTGGCTTGGTGGCGCAGGAACTTGCGCTCCTCCATAGGCACGAGGTAAAATTAGACGTGCACGAAAGTGAAGAAAGTTACACTGTTTCATTAAAAATAACGTATTCGTAATGGATCCCATCATCTACTTTGTCATCATGGAAGACGACATCAACGTCCATGAGCTTTTGTTGAAATACATGGAGCAATTCCCCAATTTTGAATGTAAAGGATGCTTCGAAACCGCCGGAGATACGCGCGACTTCCTGCTGGATAACCCCGTACACTTACTATTAGCAGATATCCAGCTGCCCGACATGAACGGTATGGATATGATTGAATCGCTACCCAATAAACCATTGGTGGTTTTTATGACCGGCCATAATTCCAAGAAAAAGGCAACCAAAGGCTATGTGCTGGATGCTGTACACTACTTAACTAAACCGTTTACATTCAATAGTTTTGAAGAAGCGATAAACCGGGTGGTCGATCGCGTGAATGGTAAACCTGATGTCGACAAATCCTTGGGGCATCATGAGATGTTCGGAAGCCTTGGCGCGAAATCGAGGATCATGTTCGGCGATATCCTGTACATTGTGGCAGACGGTAATAATGTGGTTTTCCACTTGGTAAACCAAGTGGAAGTGACGGTGCGGGAAACACTTAAAGACGTGCTGGACAAGCTGCCAAAGGCTCATTTTGTGCAGGTGCATCGAAGCTATGTTATTTCGACCTGGCACGTGTTCAAGCCGCGCGCCAAGGAGGTTAGGCTTTATTGTACAGACCAGGTGATCCCCGTGGGCCGCCAATACCGGAATGCGCTGCGCCGGTACTTCCCGGACAACCCCTCAACGAAATAGATTAAGCCCGAAGGGTATGCAAGATGCGTCTCGCATGCAGGAAATCCGTGAGCTCACGGAAAAGATCGGGGCCCAAGTAACGTGTTTTGGACGCTTCAGCGGCGCCCAGCCGGCAGATGTCCTGTAGCGTGTGGAATCCGCACGCCCGGCAGCTCGCGCGGAAATTTCTGCTCAGCTCCGGGATGGAGTCGATGGGTACGTTTAAGATATCGGTCGGTAACGGGATGGTCATGGCTTAAAACAGCTGCGGGCAACCAAACTCCCGTTACCAGCCGTTACCACACGGCCTACGCAAAGAATCTGGCGCCCGCATGACCGGGCGTCCAGCAGATTCTTCCTCGCGTAGTTTGAAATGTGGTAATATTTGGTAACGAGAAAAATAGCTGTCGCTATTATGATATGTTAATTTACTATTTGCTCAAATAACTATTTATTAAATGAAAGTATGCTATCGTTAATCGACGATAAAGATACGAATTATTTACATTGACCTATGGAAAATCATCTCATGCAGGACCTCATCGACCTGCAGGCAAGACAACTTGCCGCACAGGAAACCATGAACGCACACCTCTCGTTGATTGCCGCCAACACGAAACCATTGGCCACGTCGCCGTTGTTCATCCGGCGCAAGATTTTTAGACAGGAAGCTGTAGAGCTGCTCGGCATCAGCGACCGCACTTACGACCGCCGGAAAGCGGAAGGGAAGCTGAAGCCGCGTGGCATGGGTCACGATTTCTTCTACCCCGAAGACCTAGAGGAGGCCATCGCCGAAAGCCGGCGCATGGGGCGGGTGTAATGGGATACGACCCCACACGACCGTCGGCGGCGTAGTACATCTTGGCGGCAGCGTAGCACGTCATCTCGGCGGCGTAAGGGCTCGGCACGGCTGCGTAGGGGCCCGGCACACTGGGCTACCCCCAGAACCTGGCTGCGTAGTACGGGGCTGCGCTCACGTAGCCCGGGGATGCCGTAAGTTCATACGGGGCGGCGGCGCCGTAGTCCGTGGCCGCGGCAGCGTACCCCCTGGGCGCCTTATCGTAGCACGTAGTGGCGGCAAGTTCATACGTGGCGGCGGCATCGTAACCCCTCGCCACGCCGTCGTAGTCCGAGGCTGCGGCAGCGTACCCCCGGGGCGCCTTATCGTAGCACGGAGTGGCGGCAAGTTCATACGTGGCGGCGGCATCGTAACCCCTCGCCACGCCGTCGTAGTCCGTGGCTGCGGCAGCGTAACCCTCCGCTGCCTTATCGTAGTCCCTCGATGCCGTAAAGAAATACGTGGAAGC
>NZ_JAYKZZ010000033.1:0-20522 GCF_035818675.1 Parapedobacter flavus | reverse complement strand
GTATTGCCGTAAAAGGCGTGAGAGTAGGTCGGCGCCAAAACCTACCGAAAGCCCCAACGTGAAAACGATGGGGCTTTTTTTGTTCATGCCCATTCCCGTAAATCAGCAAACCGAAAAAATTAACCTAAAGTAGAATACACCAAAATAGGTATTGCCAGCGTTTTCAGATCCCTCCATATTTGTGTTATCGATAGGTACTATCGGACCAAACAAATGTGGAAATGCTTTATCCAGCCATTGAAAATATTCAACGTATCTTGAACGACGGCCTCTCCCCCATCGTATCGATTGCCAATATCGCACTACTTGATAACGGGGAGAATGATCCAAATGATGCAGACATCATTATTTCCCTCGTAAATGTTGAGGAGGTACGGCTTGCCCGAGACCTGCAATATGTCGTGAGGGTTAATGGCGACTTACTTCCCAAAAACCCGCCGGTACATCTCGACCTTTCGTTGCTATTCACTGCATATGGACCGGGTTACGCCAATAACCTACAACACCTCCAAGACGTCATCGCTTTCTTCCAAAAACAATCTGCCTTTACAGCCGACGACATCCAGGAACTGGCCGACGACGGGATTGAGCGCTTAACGATGGAAATGGTAACCCTCAGCCTCGAGCAGCTACAGCAACTGTGGTCGATGTTGGGCGGAAAATACCGCCCGTCCATTCTTTACAAAATGCGGATGCTGACCATAGACAGTGTCTTGGATGGACCGATAGCGCCTGTCAGGGAAATTGAGGCGCGATTTAAACGAAAAGCAAACTAACCGACAAAAGGCCATGGAAACGATTACCATACGTTACGAAAAACTCTTCTCCATCTTATTGGCCCATACCGCTTTCCCCGTTCCGGCAGCAGGGAAAAATTGGACAGCGTCACTTATGGATGAACTTAAGATTGAACCCGATGGCCCTACTGCTGCACTATTTGAAAGACACGACATCCATTGCCAATTTAAACACAACACGCTATCCTGCTACATCCGTGTCGCCGCAAATAATGACACACCGTTTTTTCGACTACCAACGGATTTCTCGGCGCGGCTGCTATTAACGGCCACCAACACCTTCATCGCCAAAACAGGCTTGTCACCGTCGTTTGGTGGTGAATATACCCATCACGTCCAAATAAAGTTAAAAACAACGACGTCATCCATCCGTCTCAGTAACAGTGCACTAACCACCGTTGCATCGGCAACCCCCGAACGGGTGTTCCATCCAGGATATTCGGATCATCCCAGCTTTTGGGAAGAACGCCCGGTGTCCATCACCGGCTGCTTAGCCGTTTTAGATATCGTTGCCGAAGGCACCAAAAAAAACAAACTATTCAAACAAGAAGCTACGCAAATCCTTAACTACACCGTTAGCAACGGAAAGGCAGACCAGCATATCTACCGCATAGACCTAAAAGTGTAAACACGTAATTAATAACCTCAAAAACTTATAACGATGGCACAAATCAATGAAACAGCAATCAAAACCCCCGGGGTCTATGTAAACGAGATCCCGCTCTTCCCACCATCGGTGGCCCAAGTGGAAACAGCGATTCCAGCGTTTATAGGCCATACACAGAAAGCCGAAAACGAACTTGGAGAATCATTGACGAATAAGCCGACCAAGGTGTTTTCGCTAAAGGAATACGAGCAGTATTTCGGTGGCCCCGAAAATCAGTCCGATATCAAGGTCACGGTAAACCAAACAACAGCAAGCGGCACCGTAACTTCGCTTGTTGCCGTTGCCGAACTGCCCCAGGATAAGATCTCGAAGTATAAGATGTACTATAGCCTGCGGCTATACTTTGCCAACGGCGGCGGTCCGTGTTATATCGTATCGGCTGCTCCGACTACGACCAATATCACATCGACAACGTTGGAAGCGGGACTAAATGCCTTGGCCACAGCTGATGAACCCACCATCATCGTCATTCCGGATGGGCTATCGCTGGCAAAAGATAAGTATTACGAGTTGATGGGAAAAGGAATCGATCAATGCGTACTGCTTCAGGATCGATTCACGCTGTTGGACGTACATAACGAAGGCACCAATGTAACGAACACCATCAGTACATTCCGCACGGAATTCACGAAAAACGACAACCTGAACTATGCGGCAGTCTACTACCCGTATCTGAAAACCACTTTTGAATACGCCTATGTGGATACGGCCGTGAATGTAGTCATCGTAACAGACGGCACTGCTGCCGCCGCGGTGAAATTGAACACGTTAAAAACCACGCAGACCGCTATCTATAACCTCTGCGTAGAGACCATTGCTAATAAATTAAGTCCCACATTACCTCCTTCGGCCGCAATGGCAGGTATCTACGCTCGTGTAGACGGATCGAGAGGCGTATGGAAAGCACCGGCGAATGTGTCAGTCAACTCGGTATACGGACTTAGCGCAAATATTTCTGATGTTGAACAAGGCGCGATGAACATCGATGCAACAACCGGCAAGTCCGTGAATGCTATCCGCTCGTTCCAGGGAAAGGGGTTTATCGTATGGGGTGCCCGCACATTGGCAGGAAACGATAATGAGTGGCGTTATGTTAACGTCAGGCGGCTATTTATCACCGTCGAGGAATCGGCAAAGAAAGCCACGATGCAATTCGTGTTTGAACCAAACGACGCTAATACTTGGGTTAAGCTACGCGCTATGCTAGAAAACTACCTCACGTTGTTGTGGCGGCAAGGCGCGCTGGCAGGCAGTAAACCAGCGCATGCATTTTACGTGCGCTGTGGGCTGAACCAGACGATGAGCGCCCAAGATATCCTTGAGGGCAGACTGATCGTCGAGATTGGAATGGCTGCCGTACGCCCGGCCGAGTTCATCATCCTTCGCTTCTCGCATAAAATGCAGGAGTCATAGGCATTATTCATTAGTTGATGTTGAATCTATAAATCTGAAATAAAATGGCAAATTATCCCCTACCCAAGTTCCATTTCCAAGTAGAATGGGGTGGAGCAAAGATCGGTTTCAGTGAAGTGTCTGGCCTGGATGTCTCAATAGAGCCTATTGAGTACCGCGATGGGGCAAGTCCGGAATACCACAAAATCAAAATGCCCGGCTTGCAGAGTTTCTCTAACATTACGTTGAAACGTGGCATTTTCAAAGGTGATAACGAATTCTACAATTGGTGGAATACCGTAGCATTGAATACGATTGAGCGGCGCGACATTATTATTTCCTTGCTTAATGAAAACCATGAACCCGTGGTAGTATGGAAAATAAAGAGTGCTTGGCCGCTTAAAGTACAATCGACGGATTTGAATTCCACAGGCAACGAAGTGGCGATTGAAACCATCGAGATCGCGCATGAAGGGTTAACCATCCAAAATGAAGGCTGATGTTTTCTTATCCACCCGTTGGCTTCCACTTTTCTGTGGCATTCGAACTGTTTCCGCAGACACCGAACGATTTCCGCTTTCAGGAAGTGAGTGGATTGGAGATGGCGATGGAAATGGAATCGATTGTTGAGGGCGGACAAAACCGCTTCACTTGGGAACTTCCGGTACGAACTAAATACAGCGATCTGGTCCTCAAGCGCGGTATGTTTATCGGGTCGGGCATATTGATGTGGTGTAAAAATGCATTCGAAAACTTCGTTTTCGAACCGACGAACATCCTCGTTGCGCTGTTGAACGACAACCACGTACCGATCCAAGCGTGGTATGTTGTCAACGCCATTCCCAAGAAGTGGTCGGTGTCTGCATTTGACGCAGAAAAAAGCACCGTGGTTGTAGAAAGCATCACATTGAGTTACCAGTACTTCGATATCATCAGTGTGGACTCGCTATTGTCGGCCGCAGGTAGCATCGGCGGTTCGGTTAGCTTCTAACGTAATAGGTTATGCCCATCGAGATCAAAGAACTCCACATCAAGGCCGTAGTGGTTGCAGAGCAACAACCCATGGTACCGACGGCGGCACCCGGCATCGCGAAACTGAAAAAAGAAATCACGGATGAGGTGCTTCGAAAAGTTCATCGGCAACTCAAACAAAAAAATGAACGATAATGTTTGGTGACCTTACATCTGCAGAAAAGCTGTACGTGGAGCCGTACTTGGATGCAGCATTCTCCCGGAAAGCACCGGGCGAGAAATTCAGTGCGCTCATCAATCCGTCTACGTACACCTGTAAATATGAATACGACTACGATGACACACAGGCCGCGGGCAAGTCATCGGTGAAAATGAAATTCAACAAAATCAAGCCCCAGAAATTTACGTTTGATTTCTTGTTCGACAGTACCGGTGTTGTAAAGAATGCGTCGATGCTGAATGTTTCCGTCGCCAATCCATTTGCACAACCCGTCTCGGTAGCCGAGCAGATCGAAGACTTCAAGAAGAAAATCATCGACTTCAAAGGTGACATCCACCGCCCCTACTACCTTAAAATCCATTGGGGAACATTGCTTTTCAAAGGCGTATTGACCCAAATTGACATCGAATATAAGGTTTTCACAACAGATGGCACCCCCATCCGGGCGGTAGCCAAGTGTTCTTTTACCGAAAGTATAGAAGACCACCTTCGGGAAGCCCTCGAAAACAAGCAGAGCCCCGACATCACCCATGAACGGATTTTTACGGGCGCAGAGCGCATCGATCGCTTGGCTACTGAAATCTATGGGCGCGACGAATACTACATTGCCGTGGCTGCATTTAATAGGCTAGACGGATTTCGAAAAATCCGCGCCGGCACCACACTCTATTTTCCGCCATTAGAAAAATAAGCCATTATGCCCACCGTCCACAATAGCGATTTGGTAACCCATACCGTCCTCGTCGGAAGCCAGCCAACCTTGACGGCAGCTGACGAGCTACCGCACGTGCTAAACGTTGTAGACATCGAGGTGGAAAGCTCACTCAATAAAATCCCAACAGCAACACTTACCATTGCAGATGGGAATCCGTATGAGCAGGATTTCGAGGTGAGTAGCAGCGGGTTGTTAGCCCCCGGAAAATTCGTTGAAATCAGATTGGGTTACGATGGCGACAACATCACCGTATTCAAAGGCATCATCACCGCAAACGGCCATCAGATACAGGATTTACAGTCGCTCTTCGTCGTAACATGCAAACATGAGACCGTGCGGATGACCGTAACCCGAAATAGCCGATACTATGCGGAAATGAAGGATTCGGATGTTGCCGAACAGTTATTTTCCGAAAACGGCATCAGCGATTACGATGTGGCCACCACGGATGTTATCCATGAGCAATTACTGCAAAGCCAAGTCAGCGATTGGGATTTCATGATGACAAGGCTCGATGTAAACGGTCTATATTATTCGGTTGATGGCGGGAAAATAGTGGTACAGAAACCCGACGAAGATGTACCGTCCGTATTCACACTCACTTACGGACACAACATCGTGTCGTTCGATGCCGCGGTGGATGCGCGCTTACAAACCCCGGCGGTTGTTGGATACGCGTGGGACCACACCAATCAGGCCGTCACATCGTCCGAAGGTGCGGTTGGGCCATCGGCTTATGCCGGCTCATTATCAACGGATGATTTAGCAGCGATAATGGGCAAACCGCTAGAAATCAGGCTATCCGGAGCAATGGAAACACAGGAAGTCCAATCGCTTACCAATGCAAAACGGACCAAACAAGCGTTAGCTAAGATTAAGGGAAAGGTTGCTTTTTCAGGTGAATCTATTGTCATTCCGGGTTCGTTTCTCACCTTATCGGGGCTGGGTGAGCAATTCAATGGCAAGGTCTTCGTGTCGGCGGTGCGTCACAACTATGCCGATGGCAACTGGATGACGGAGGCGACGCTGGGATGGGAAGACACGTTCTTCTCGGAAAAGCTATTCCCGGAGCATCCGGTTTCTTTCACCGGTCAGTTTATTGCCACACAGGGATTGCAGATTGGCGTAGTAACCGATATCATCGACCCTGCGGGAAAAGGCCGCATCAAGGTACGCTTGCCGATTATCGCCACCGCAGATGAAGGGTTCTACGCGCGACTGGCTACGTTGGACGCCGGCGACAACCGCGGTACGTTCTTTATGCCGGAGGTTGGCGATGAAGTCATCGTGGGCTTTTTGGGTGATGACCCCAACTACCCGGTTGTGCTTGGGATGCTACACAGCAGCGCGAAACCTGCCCCGCTTACCGCAGCGGATGCGAATAACGAGAAGGGGTATGTGTCTCGCTCGGGAATAGCCATCCTCATACACGACGCCGATAAGCGTGTTTCAATCGAGACACCCAGTGGACGAAAACTAGTGCTTGACGATGCCGGTGGTGTATGTACAATGGAAGATGCCAGCGGTAATAAGTTGCTGTTTGACGACAGTGGAATCACACTGTCTTCGGCGAAGGACCTGGTGCTAAAAGCAACGTCATCCCTGTCGATAGCTACGCCGCAGTTGGATATAAAAGCCGACGCCACCGCTAAGGTTTCGGGTGCTGGCTCACTACTTATCGAAAGCTCGGGGATTACCGAGATAAAAGGTTCAATGGTAAAAATAAATTAATTGAGTCATGAGTTTGGCCGCAAGAATAAGTGATATGCATACCTGTCCGATGACGAGTCCTAACCCACATGTCGGCGGCGTCATCATGCCGACAGGTTGCCCAACGGTATTAATCGGCGGACTGCCGGCAGCACGGATGGGCGATTTGTGTGCATGCCCGGGACCGCCCAACGCGATTGTCAAAGGGTCTGCGACGGTACTAATCGGAGGACTTCCGGCTGCGCGACTGGGCGATTCCACGGCACATGGTGGCGCGATCACCAACGGTTGTACAACAGTACTGGTAGGAGGATGAATGATGGATAAATTACACCAATCTTTCTTGGGTACAGGGTGGGGGTTCCCGCCCGAATTTGATAGCGAAAACGGGGGCGTAGGCATGCTCAGCGACAGCGACGACATCCGGAGTAGTTTGGAAATCTTACTTTCCACCCGGCCCGGTGAACGTGTCATGTTGCCCGACTATGGTTGTAACTTGAACGAGCTGTTGTTTGAACCATTGACAACGACGATGAAGACCTATATGAAAGACCTGATACAGACCGCGATATTATATCACGAGCCCCGTATCGCGGTCAACAAGATTGAATTGGTCGACACCGGTGAATTGGCAGGTCGAATACTCATTACCGTTGACTACACCGTTCGCGCGACCAATTCACGGTTCAATTATGTTTTCCCTTTTTACCGGCAGGAAGGTACGGAAGTAAAATGATTAAGCTATGTCGTGTTCAGATAAAAACAGTTTGAGACGTGAAGGAACGGCACAACATAGCCGTTCGCTACCCGCGCTATCTCCGCACTTTGCCCAAGTAGACGAACGAGACCACAAGCAGCTACTGCTATTCATGCAACGCTATGCGGCCCATGTCACCTACTTCGACAAGGAAAACAACGCTGCGGGAACTTGGAAGCCCCTCATCCAGCGCGATTTGAGCATGGCCCTCGCAACATTAGCAACAATGGATCCGCTGGTATTCAGCAATTATCATAAATCTCTCGTGAAACGTATCCGTATAGCGGTTCGGAGTTCTAATATCGTTGAGGCTAAACGCTGCTACAAATTCCTATTCGACTTCGTGTATACCCTGGCCAAGACCGTAGACGAACAATGCACACACTTAACAGGTAATACCGATTATCAACGACACATCACCGATATCATCGCGTTGAAGATGGATAAGGGGGCGCGGGCATTGTTGACATTTAGGGCTGCCAACCTGCCCTTGTTGCCGTCCTCGGGAGCCACGGATCCATTGGCACCCCTTCACCCACTCAACTCTTCCATTGCCACACATGAATTCCATTATATCCAGGATACTCCGGAGCCCCTCGACCTACATATCCCCGACGTAGATGAACTTGCGAAAATCAACTATATTACCCACCACAACCTCTTCCAACAGCAGATAAACTCCGTATTGACCGCAACAACCTTGGCTATCCGGAAGGCGAACACATTGTTTACCGATGCTGTTGAAAACTACGACAAGCACCAACCCCACATGGCCTTGATGCACACTTTTCTGCAGCTATTTGGTCACGCACAACACGAATTAAACCAATATGGGAAAAACCACCTCGAATACTATTATAAAGAGGTGTTAAAACTGAAGCTGCGAAAGCCTGCGCCAGATTATGCCCACCTTGTCGTTGACCTGCATAAGCATGTAGACCGGCACCTGCTCAAGGCCGGAACCTTGTTTAAAGGCGGAAAAGATGCGGAAGGCAAGTCGCTGGCTTATCGGCTATCGCAAGACGTTTTGCTGAATCAGGCGAAGGTGGCAGCGGTCCATTCACTTCGCAAGGTCGACGGACAGCTCTTTATAACGCGCAATAGCGACGAGGCACCGGCATTCCGTTTCGGAGACTCACCGAACCCCACAGCGTCAATGGGCTTCGCCATCGCGTCGAAATTATTGTTCCTAAAAAGTGGGGAGCGGACCATCACCGTAACCATCAGGTTTAATCAGCTGCCATTCAGAAAGACACGGATTAGCAAGTTATTGGCTGCGCGGAATAACATCAGGTTCAAAATCCGATTGACCGGCGAAAAGGGATGGTTGGAAGACGAAGTGCTGGCGGACTATCAGCCGCAACGGGGTGAACTCACGTTTTCTATCGACGTTGACGGCGGGAAAGACGCCATCCAATCCTATGATGAAAAAACCCATCAAAGCAACATCGATACAGACCTACCGCTGCTTATGGTATATTTCGACCAGGAAGCATCCGGCATGGACTATGATGCACTGGCCGAACAGACGATTAGTGAAATACGGCTCCGTGTAGCCGTACAAGGTTACAAAGATGCTATACTTAGCAATGACATTGGCTTGCTGGATGGCAGTAAACCATTTAAGCCATTTGGCGACCTTCCTCGGCGTGGTGCCGGCTTTTACATTGGCAGCGGCGAACTCTTCCAAAAGCCGTTGACCGCACTGAGCTTGACGACGGACCTGCCTGCGTTGTTTTCTGCAGACTATTTATTTCGTGGCCGCTGGCAAGGGCTAACTACCACTTCCGCTACCGGCGGACATACCCTTGCCATGCCAAATCACGCTATCCAAGAACAAGCCGCAACAGGCCGCACCGGACGTGCTTATGGGGCAGGTGACCGGGATGGGCATATCCGACTCGCTTTGACGAGCAACCAGTATTCCTTGTCGTCGTTCATGGAAAGTTTGACACAAAGCTTCAACGATACCAAGTTGATGAAAATCCCGGTGCAAACAACGGCGACGATAACCGCCTTGCTCCATTCCGATTCAACTGTAGTCGAGGCAAAAGAGACTATGGTGAAGAAGGCTGAAATGCAGGATGTACGCTCGGAAATGCTTAAAACCGTGGTCTCCGCGGCACAGTTTGAAGGGTTCAGGTTGATGCGGAATTCGACCCCTACCCCACCGGAGTTAATTGTCGACAAATTCGAGATAAACTATGCTGCCGCGGAAACGATTACGCTAGCAGGCGACGGCAAATCCGCGTTTTTCCACCTCCACCCATTTGGGTACAAGCGAATCGACCATAACAAATGGGTGGGGCCGCTCCCGGTCGTTTCAAACAACGGCGAATTATTCATCGGACTGGGCGACATCGAATCTCCCAATACCATCTCCCTTCTGGTGGAAGTAGTTGAAGGCAGCTCCAACCCGCTTAAGCCCCTTGAAGCGGTGCGTTGGTATTACCTCAATGACAACAACGACTGGCAACCGTTCGAAAAAGAAATGTTGATTGACAATACGAAACACCTCTCGCGCAGCGGAATCGTCACCATATCGCTCCCTCCCGATTCAACGTCCAACGGCACACGCATGCCCTCCGGGATGCTGTGGTTGAAGGTAGCCATACAATCGGAGCTAGATGCGATCTGTAAGCTTACCGCTATCCGGGCGCAAGCGGTACACGTGGCATTGGTACAGGAAGGCGAAAACGGCACTTCTTTCAAAGAAACGCGTCCAAAGGGAGCGATTTCAAAACTACTGATGAACGATGCAGCGGTAAAACGGATCGAGCAACCGTCGCCATCGTTTGGTGGGCGCCCCATGGAGCCTGCCGACCAGTTTTATACCCGTGTCAGTGAGCGGCTACGCCATAAACAACGGGCCATCACCATGTGGGATTATGAACACTTGGTCCTCGAACAGTTCCCTTCCATTTACAAAGCTAAATGTATAAACCGCGCAGGATTCATCGACGAACCCGGCAAGACCACGTTTTGCGAGAATTATCCCGGCCATGTGACGATGGTGACGATTCCGGACGTGAGCAAATTTGCCCATACGAACGCCCTGCGCCCTTATACGCCCATCGGGACATTGGTTGATATTGCCGAATACTTGGAAAGTCTCAAAAACCCATTCATCAAATTGCACGTCCGGAATCCGCAGTTTGAGGAAATACAGCTTGAATTTAATGTGACTTTCTATCTCGGCAAAGACGAGGCATATCACCTCAACCTCCTGAATGACGACATCGAACGTTTCCTTTGCCCTTGGGCATTCGACACTTCGAAACCGGTGTCTTTCGGCGGCAAAATACACAAGAGCACGCTGATTGATTTTATTGACGAACGCCCATACGTACATGTGCTTAGTGCATTCCGGATGCACCATATCGTCCGTGATGAGCAATTGGCTGTGCAAACGGCAAACTACGATGTCGATGAAGCAGTAGCCACCTCTTCCCGCTCCGTATTGGTTTCCTATGCCGACGGGACAACAAAACATCTGATCCATGTAACATCAAACTGAGAATGTGTATGAAAACTTATACCATACCGAAAACACAGCAATTGCATGCTGCACTCGATTATGACCGCTTACGGCAGGAAGGGTTGAAGCACATCGAGCAATTGGCTAGCGACCTGTGGACCGATTACAATGCGCATGACCCGGGTATTACGATATTGGAGGCACTCTGTTATGCAATTACCGAGCTCGGTTACCGGTGTTCTTTTGAGATGAAGCATCTGCTACATGATGCTACCGATCAGGTGCTGTACCCGGCGAGGCAGATTCTGACGAACCATCCGTTTACTTTGGCGGATTACCGGAAATTGCTGATTGATATTGATGGCATAAACAATGCTTGGCTATCCCCTTCCAATCGCCAGGAAATCCCGTTTTTTTTCAATGGCGATGAGCGGAAATTACAGGTTGAACCTAGCGGCACAGCCATCCAGCTCAATGGGCTATATGATGTCGTGCTAGACTTTGAACGCGACGAGCAGTATGGTGACCTGAACACCGGTGATGTGGAACTGACCACTCCCGGTGGTGATGCCGTCATAAAATTCGAATTTCCATCGTATGATGACATCTCCCGGGGCATCATAAAGGAACCTATGGTGTCCGTTTCGGCCCAACCGTCCGGTGCCGCCGGGCAATACGAATTGGTATTGACGAGCAACGCCGCGACCACCTATCACCTTCCCTTCGCGATGACGGTTACCTTACACCCGCCAACCGGAAAAATAACCGCAGCTCAGTTGGATGCACTGCTCGAAGACACAGAGTACGTGCAACAGCTGGCCGATACGTTCCTGCTGAAACTGAAGCAGGTTGATACGGTTTTCAAACGTGTACGCAAACAACTGCATGCACATCGAAATTTATGTGAAGATTTCCTGTCCATCAAACAAGTGGGCTATGAAGAAATCGCGTTCTGCATGGATGTCGACGTATCGGCCGATGCGGATATCGAACGCGTACAGGCCGAATTGCTGTTCGCGCTTGAGCGGTACCTAAGCCCTTCGGTCAACTTCTATTCGCTGAAGGAGCTGCTTGAGAAAGGCTGGGAAACGCAAGACATTTACACGGGCGTTGCTCTCACTAATGGATTCGTCGACCCAAAGGAATTGGATGAAACGCAATTGCGTACGCATGTATACGCTTCGGATGTGATTAACCTACTGATGGATATTGATGGCGTATTAGCCATTAGAAACCTGTTGATGACCAAATATGGGCAAGATGGGAAACCCATCAACGGTTTCATCGGTCGGGACTGGTGTATGGCCATCAGCGAACACCATAAACCGGTATTAAGTCATTCGCAATCTAAAATCCTACTTTTCAAAAACGGCTACCCCTTCCGTGCGCGTGTCAACGAAGTGAGCGGCACCTTGTCGGTAATGCGGGCCCAGCACACATTGGGGAAGCGCAAAGGCCATGACATGGATATTCCTATCGAGACCGGTCAATCGCGCGATACGCTCAGCTACTGGCCCGTACAATATGATTTACCGGCCGTCTACGGCGTAGGCGAAGCCGGTCTCCCGCCCCATGCAGATACCTTACGAAGGGCCCAACAACGGCAGCTAAAAGGGTACCTTTTGTTTTTCGAGCAATTGCTGGCCGATTTCTTTGCGCAATTGTCCAACGCCAAACGTTTATTTTCTATAGAAGACATCAAACAGACGTACTTCGCACAATACCTCGATGACATTAAAGACACGGACGGGCTACGGTCTACCGACTTAAAAACCGCCATAGACGCAGGAGCCGGAAGCGCCGAGTGGCAGGCATTATATGAGCGCCAGACAGCCTATAACGAACGGCGGAATCGCTTTTTGGACCATTTACTGGCACGGTTTGCCGAATCGTTCAACGACTTCGCACTGCTCCGGTATCAAATTAATTATGAAGAGCAAACCACGGAGCACGTCGCCATTGAAGAATTGATCGACGCGAAAATACAGACGCTAAAACAATACCCCGACCTCAGCGCAAACCGCTCGAAGGCATTCAACTATTTCCCTCAAACCGAAACATTCGACTTGGCAACGGACCAGCTTTGGAATACCGACAATGTTTCCGGATTGGAAAAACGGATAGGTGCCTTGACGGGTATACAGGATCTGACCCGCAGGTTCCTATACTGCATCAAACACGCAGAAATCCAATGCGAGGAAGAAAACGTCGAGGGCGAAATCCATTGCATGCACCGGTTTGAGATCACGTCGCGCGAAGGCGTGGTGTTCGCGTCGTCGAAGTTCCCTATCAAGGCAGATGCAGAAACAGCACTCACCAAAGTGATCGACTTGGCTGCAACGGCGGGAAACTATGTTTTCGCCGCCGGTAAAATCACGCTCATGGCAGACGGTGAACGCCTGATGGAAACAGTGGACACGGTTGAGAGCGCTGGAGAAGCGGATGAAATCATCAATAAAGTGGCCACCGAATTTGGTGAGGGATGCACTGACTCCGAAGGGTTTCATTTGCTTGAACACACTTTGTTACGACCGCGGACCGATACCTTCCAATTGATGGATCTATGTGAAGTAGATGGCGACTGCCTATGCGAGCTCGATCCCTATTCGTTCCGGGCATCCGTGGTACTTCCCTATTGGCCCGACCATTTTGACCATCCGGCTTTCCGGAACTATTTCGAAAGTAAGCTACAAGAGGAGGCACCGGCGCATATCCAAATTAAAGTTTGTTGGGTCGGCAACGACCAATTGCGGCAGTTTGAGGCCCGGTACAAAGCCTGGATGGCAGCGCTTGCCGGTTATTTCCACGACGACAGGGAAGACGCCTCGGCCCTGCAAGCAGCAAACGACAGCTTGCTCTTGTTGCTACCGCAGCTGAAAAACGTTTACCCACAAGCTACGCTGCACAACTGCGCGGAAAGCAATATCGAAAATAACCCCGTCATGCTAGGAAGAACAATTTTAGGCACTTATTTAAATCAATGACCATGAACAAGATTGAGTCATACCCCGTTTTTGAGGCCGACCAGGTACTTACGAACAACCACCTGAATGATACGGTAAACTACCTGGATCGGCAGAGTCGTTTGTCTAGGGTGCGGCTTATCGGGAACGGTATCGTTTGCGGATTGGACGTCGCGGTTGCCGATGAAAGCATCACCATCGGTGGCGGTCACGGCATCACCTCACAAGGCTATGTCATCGAGCATTGTGAGCAGGTATATACGCACTACACCGATTACACCTCTCCTGAGGTCCCCAACAGCTTAAATCCGATTACCGGTTGCCACGATGACCCGAAAGCACTACCCTACTATGGCGTAGAAGATATCTTGGAATTGCTGCCTGGCGACTCGCCCGAAACGGACAAAAAGCCGATTGAAAAATTAAAGCGCGATACCTATGTGGTCATATTGCTATTGGAGGCCACACAGGTGCGCCTTAAAAATTGCGACACGAACGATTGCAACGACAAGGGGGGGCGCCTCGATTTTGAAGTGAGGCCTCTTTTGGTGCATACCGACCTGCTCGATGGCAATGACAAATCCACATTCAATACCCTATTGCTGAAGCGGTACGGCGTACCCGCAGCGAATGTATTCGAAAATGGTGAACAGATACTCCAAGCATTTTATGATATCGTTGACGACGATACGCTTACCAAGCTGGAGGAAAACCTAAACCGCTCTTGGCTCCGGTACGCGGGTTTACTTGGACTTTCCGAACCCAATCCATTCGAAAAACTCAACCTGCGGATCATCCGGGATAAATTCAGCCATCAACATGGCAATTTCCACTATATCCAGTATTTCTACGATTTCATCGATGATCTAATCAAGGCGTTCCATGAATTTCACGGAAAAGCACAGCATTTTAGCGGCACATGCGGTGCCGATGAGCAAGCTTTCCCCTTGCACCTGGCACTCGGATTGGCCTCAGAAACCACACGTTTCGGCTATATCGACAGTTATCGCCAATATTTTGTTCCTGTGCATTACCTCTACGGGCAACAGCACCTCAAGGAAGAAGTCAATTTATTATTGCAACGGATGAAATTCATGGTCGCGGAGTTTGATGGTTCATTACCATCCAAAAAACAATCCTTGCGCATCACACCTAGCTACATCGGCAACGAACCCCTTTCCGATCGGTGCGTGCCTTTCTATTACCGGCGCGAAAGTTTGGATGAATGGTGGAAATTTTCACGTCAGCGAAATGACGCCGACAGCGCTCCCCCCAATGCGCTGCTGTATGATATCGAGTCCTTCAATGCCTTTCGTATTGAAGGCCACGTTGGCAAAAATTATGCGAAAGCATTGGCAGAAATCGTAGCCGAACGCGATGCTTATAACCTCCCCTTCGAGGTAGTCGCACTCAGTGCACTCGATTTGGAGCAAATCGCCAACGGAAACGAAGTGACCTGCAAAGTGCAAGACCTGGAGTCGAGCTATACCGTGCTGATTGCAGGATTATTGTGTCGGGTTGAACAGATTTTAACTTACGTAGGGAATCTCCGCCCCAAACGGGACGGCGTCATCGGCGATGTTTTAGTAACCGATACAATCAAGGTGGACAAAGCCGCCGCAGCCCGCACATTCTCCAAAAGGATAACGTCTATCAAACACGAACTATCGGCGCTGAAGAAAGAAACGTCACAAGCAGCCAGTGCCCCCATAAATTATATTTCCAAAGTCATGGATCCCGGAGCAGGTGGCAACGATGTTAAACTGATGGATTTTGTAGCCAAAGATATGGGTGCATTCTTGATTGCTGACCGTGGGCTTTTTGAATACATCCTGCCCAAGCCCGATATGCTGCTCGTGTTCCTCCAACAACTCAATGCTATTTTCGGCTACCTTTTTGAGCACGACCTCCGGGAATTCGACGTGGCCGCATACCAGGCATTATGGGATGAATACCAATTAACCGTAGAAGGGATCATCAAGGCCGCCGAAAAGTCGGAAAACGAAGCGCTAAAAGACTATTTCGCTCCTAAAAACAATAACGTACTGTTTAATTGCACCAACGAAGCGTTGTTTGCGCTGAAGGAGGAGTACAATAAACGGTTGGATCGATACCAGGAAGCGGTCACGTTTGCCAAGTACGTCGAACGGCACAAAGGGTTGGAGCACAAAGCAGGTGTACCCAAAGGCGGCACGTTCGTATTGGTGTATCAGCCTTCGTCTGCACGTTATTCACCCATCATCCCCGAAAGAGATCTGCAGTTGGTTACTCAACCGGTTGAGGAAAGTCGGCTCACCGCAACCAATACGGCCACTAAACGGTTTGCGGCAGACCGCAAAACATACACGGATGCCGTCAGTCTCATCGAAGGGTTGGACCTTGGTTCCTCGGCCTCCAAGGTCCTGGATGCGCTGAAAAGGCGCGAGGAAGAAGAGAAACAGATTAGCCAATTACCTGGAGGCGTAGTCATTGCTGACTTTTACGTGCCTTATCTGTGTAAAAGTAATTGTGCTCCCATCGCCTACGTCTTCCCCCCTTCGCCCGATGAACCGTCAGAGCCGGACACGCCCGATGAGGAGGAACCCACAGTTGTTATTGAACCGACGGCTTTTTGCGTTGAGGATAAAGAGAAATACCCAATAAAGGCCAGTCCAACAGGTGGGAAGTTAACCATAAATGATAAAGAAAACGACTTGACAATCGTGCCGGCGACACTTGGTGTAGGAACCTTCATCGTCAAATACACCCTGCCTTCCGGAAGTACCGCTGAGACCCAATTCACTATACAAGCGCCTACGGACGCCGCCTTCGAAATCGACAAAGCAAGCTATGCCGACCGTGAAAAAAACTGGGAATTGACCCTGAAAACCGCTGTACCGGACGGCCCTGAGGTAAAATCTCAGTGGCTTTTGGATGGCCAATCCATTGCCGAGAATAAACGGGAAGTGACGCAATTGCTCACCCCCAACAATCCCAAGGCGGTTATCACCTATCATGTACTCGACACCCCCTGCGGAACGGCGACACATGCCCGTACCTTCATCCGCGATGACCAGGACCAAACCATCGCCAGTGAAGAAGAATCGGTGACCATTCCCGTAAATACACCGGGGGCCATCACGGTGGTTTCGGCGCCAAACGGCGTAACCACAAAGAAAGGCGCAGTAGTTATTTCTCCCGCGCAAATGGCGAAGGATGGGTTGAAAGGCGGTGTGATCGCCTATTACCATGCTGACGGTGCCCAGGTAACCTTGGCGGTGCTCACGTTCAGTTTACGTGCTACGGCCCAACGCACAGCGGCATTCGAAATCTCCATCGGCATACCGGGGAATGACCTCATCCTAACGAGGCCCGGCACATCGCGCACCGCGGTCAGCATCGCACTCAACGCATTGGCGGACGAAGGAACATCAACGTGGACGATCAACGGAAAGGCCGCGAAGGCGACGACCAGCATCCCCGTTAAGGCGTTCGAGCAACTTAACGAGCTCGTGATTACCCATCGGATCACATTCGGCGACGGCATGTCCGTAGCCACCAAGACATTCAAACAGCCTATTACCGCACTGCGAAAGCAGTTGGATGCCGGCAAAGGAAAAATCATCGTAAAATAAGAAGTTCATGCACCATCACTCCCATATTATCCATCGGCAGTCGCTCGAGGTCACTTTTGAAGGGTCCGGCGAACGACTGGGCATACAGGATCGCCTGGCCGAAGTATATTATGAAGGAATCCTGCCTGAATTGGATCAGCTATTCACCGAATTCAGCGCAGAACAGAAAGTGGTGACCATCCCAGAACTATCGATCGATTGCGGACTGTTGCAGGCTACTAACTGGGAAGATGAGCTGATCGCAAATGTTTGTAGTAAGATACGCGACGAACTACGCCGATATCCAATCGCGTCGACCGTGCAGCAATGGGACGGTGAATTCATCCATTTCCTGCAAACGGGAAGATTCCAATGGGATAGCCAGAAAAAAAAGCCCGTTGATTATGAAGAGCACCTGCTGTTGGACGCGCCGTTTTTGGCTGGGTTAACGCGAGCGCTACAAACCTCCGGCGACACACTGAAGCGCCTCTTCCATTACTGCACCACGGATTTTATCATCCGGCTGGCGAAAGCGCTAGCAAAAGACCGCCTACCATCGGCGGATTTAACGTATAGGGTGCTCCTCGAACAGGGCGAACTTACGGAGGCCGTATGGGCAAACGCGGTCGTGGCGGCCTACTACACGGCGTATTGCCGACCATCGACCGGTCCGGCACCTGAGAAGCGTTTTAGGGCAACGTTAACCGAGAAAATATGGTCGAAACTTGATGGCACTCGGCGGACACGATTCGTCGAACAACTCCTAAAACACATAGCAACAATAAGCGACGCCGATCTTGACGCATTGCTAGTTACCGGTTTCTTAACAACCGTGTTACCGCTGGTCGCGAACGAGTTTCCCAGTTCAGCAGCAGCTATCCGGCAGCATACCGCCGCCGGATTACCTGAAGAGCCCGAACCGATTGATGAGCAGGACATCCGTGCCACGGCCAAAGAAACCGATATACCGATGGGCGACCTACAACAAGCAGAAACCTGCTACTACATTACCAATGCTGGTCTCGTGCTCGTGTATCCGTTCATCGCCTCGTTATGGCAAAGCATGGGCTTTTTAGATGATGCCCAGCAGCTTTTTCCCGCAGCCAAGGGCAAAGCTGCCACTTCACTCCAGTATCTGGCATATGAATCGCCCACCGTTGCCGACGAAAGTGAGCTGCCGCTGAATAAGCTACTCACGGGTCTGCTGCCTACCACATTCGTGGACCCCTCATTGTTCGAACCGACTGCGCAGGTCGACCGCGAACTCGAAACGCTATTAGAAGCCCTCATCACCCATTGGAAGGTCTTGCGCAATACGACCATTGCCGGGCTTCGCGAAACATTTTTACAGCGCGAGGGGAAACTCACGCCACAGGCCTCCGGCTGGTTGCTGCAGGTAGATACCAGGGGCGTAGACGTTCTTTTAACAAGTTTACCGTGGCCAATTGGCATGATCAAACTCCCTTGGATGGACAACATACTACGGGTGGAATGGGGATGAACAATTAACTACTAAGTGATGAAACTACTAAAAATCAACAGCCGCGGTGATGCCGTTGAACTGCTCCAGGAGCTGCTCAACGAGTATAGCCACCAATTACCCATCAATGGGATATTTGATACGACGACCGACCTCGCGGTCCGCTCATTCCAAACCCAACAGGGTTTGGTGAGTGATGGTATTGTCTACACCAAGACATGGACAAAGCTGATCAATGGCGTACCCGTGGATATGGGCAAGATGGAAGAAAAATACCTGAAAGAGTCGGACATCCGAGCGCTTGCGGGTACACTTGGCGTTGATGTGGCGACCATCAAAGCCGTAAACGAAGTAGAAAGCCGTGGGCGTGGTTTCAACGCCGATGGCAATCCGAAAATACTGTTTGAGGGGCATGTGTTCTGGAAGGAGTTAGAAAAAAGGGGCGTCGACCCTTCTGCTCACACATCAGGCAACACGGATATCCTACACAAAAAATGGACAAAAGCACACTATAAAGGGGGAGCTGCAGAATATGACCGACTAGAAAAGGCAATCAACCTGCTACCAAGCAATAGCAAGGTTGCGGAAGCAGCGTATGCTTCGGCTTCTTGGGGGCTGTTTCAGATCATGGGATACCACTACCACACCCTAGGGTACGATTCGGTCATCGCGTTTGTCGGCGACATGCAATTGAGTGAAGGAAAGCAATTGGAGGCGTTCGGCCGGTTCCTGCAAAAAAACAACTTGGTAGGCGCCCTCAAAAATAAGCAATGGACGGTATTTGCCAAGGGCTACAACGGCGCCGGTTATGCGGCCAACCAATACGACCGCAAGTTGGAAGAAGCCTACCAACGGCATAAGGCTGCCGAGAACCAGTCGGCACCAAAAACAGCCCGTACGCTGATAAAGAAAGGGGATACGGGTGGAATGGTCCGCGAACTGCAAGCGATTTTGAACGAACTGGATTACGTAGTCGCCGAAACGGGGGTTTTCGATACCGCAACGGATCGGGCCGTTAAAGATTTCCAAGGTTCGCATTTGGATAAGCACCAGCAACCGCTCTCGGTGGATGGCGTGGTCGGCCAACTGACCTGGTGGGCACTCGAAAATCCGCGCCCACGGGTAACAGCCGGAGCCATTGCATACGATGAACTGCCCGCTACCGAACATGGCGAAAGCCAACTGGGACGTGCCGCACTTCGGGTAGCCATTGGCGAGCTGAAGGCAGGAGCCGGCGAGGTCGGCGGGAACAACAAAGGGCCGTGGGTACGAAAATACATGGAGCCCGCGGGTTTACCAGACGGATACCCTTGGTGCGCTGCCTTCGTGAGCTGGTGTTTTCTCCAGGCCGTAGGTGGCGACCGGCGGGATATGCCATTTAATTACTCGGCAGGCGCACGGAATATTTTTAACCAGCTGAAAAACAAAGGATGGAGTTTCACCAGCGAATCCGGTAAGCAGCCCAAACCGGGTGACGTAGTGTGTTGGTGGCGCACGTCCCTTGCTTCGGGCAACGGGCATATCGGGATCGTACACCATTGCGACGATGGATTCCTCTACACCATCGAGGGCAACAAAGCGGCGAACGTTGCCGGGTTCTCTTACGTCAAAACCAGGATGGATAAGTTGCTGGGCTTCGCCAGGGTATAATTAGTTTGTCAGATTTACATCAAAGCATATGTTTTCAGCAAAAGAAATTTCCAGGCGTGCATCCAAACCCAAGAATAATGGCGGTGTTTTCTTCCAGCCAAAGCTGACGGTAAACCAGCCCGGTGACG
>NZ_JAYKZZ010000032.1:0-46847 GCF_035818675.1 Parapedobacter flavus | reverse complement strand
CATCAAAGCATATGTTTTCAGCAAAAGAAATTTCCAGGCGTGCATCCAAACCCAAGAATAATGGCGGTGTTTTCTTCCAGCCAAAGCTGACGGTAAACCAGCCCGGTGACGTTTATGAGCAGGAAGCGGATGCTGTGGCCGATCGGGTGATGCGGATGGCAACACCCGGCGATGTAATACAGCGTAAGTGCAAACATTGTGAGGAGGAAGAAAAGCCAGTCAGGCGGAAAGAAAACGCCCCCCCGGCAGTCGGCGTGGACGACAACTTTGAAAATTACGTGTCGACTCTCGGCGGGCAAGGAACAGGATTATCGGAACAAGAACGGCTTTTTTTTGAACCACGTTTCAACCACGACTTCTCAAACGTACGCATCCACACCGGTGCGCGGGCAACGCAATCGGCTCGACAGATAAGCGCACGGGCGTACACCATCGGTAACCATATTGTTTTCAACGAAGGCCAATACCAACCTCATTCAGAACAAGGCCAGCGGCTGGTGGCGCATGAACTGACACATGTGGTACAACAAGGCGACGGGATGGCTGCGAAGTCAGTACAACGTTCGACGGATTTCTGTACCCCATACCCTACTGCTGCTGATGCCACCGATGCGGAATGGTGGATCAGAAACACCTATATGCGCGCGGAGGGAATAGAGTCCTTCGGTACAGAAGTATATAATCTATATGACAGTTACTTGAGCAGGGCGCCCGGAGATTCACTGACCCCACGGGTGTTCGATAGTGATGGCAGTTACATTCACAATTCATTTAAAGATGACGGCTATATCAAAGACGACATGGACGAAATCTTAGACTTGGTTTGGCAAAGACGACACCGGGCCGCTGGAGGTTGGGGAAGTATACGCGGGTATACCATTATGTCACTTTCCAATTTCCTGTCGAAATCAGAGATGGACAACAGACCGATCAACTTCAGTAATCCGTTTTCAGTGTCCGGTCACATAGCCGGCGGTATCGGCAGCAGTGATGCGGGAGATGACTACCGCAAGATAACCAGGGCAAATGTTGCGATCGATAAAACAGAGTTATTGGGCGGTGTAGGCTATTATACTATTGAATTAATACCACATTACGAGGTGTTTGACACCATAGATTTTTGTCCGGGAGACCCCGGGTCACCGCTTGAACAGCTCATCACGGTTCCCATGAGTCGCTTGGAAGCATCGGGAGAAGCATACGATATGCCATTTAAAGTGATTTTTTCGCCAGAACCGCGATCGGAGCGTTACTGGTTTTAGATTGCTTTGATTTAGTACCATAAGACGATTGTAAAATGACTTATTTTGAAAAGCTGACAGATGGCCTGCAACTCCATGAAGTTGCCATGTTTGTGCTTGGCGGTCTGCTCTTTATGGTCCTACTTTTCTTAATCGTATTGTTTGCCCTCCGCAAGCGCCAGCTCAAACCGCTATTGCTCTTTTTTATCATCCCTATTGTGATGCTCGGATGGCCCTCCATTGCCAAGATACAACTGAACCAGGAGGGTTTGATGCTGGTCAACAACCTCAAGGAGCTGGAAAAATATCCGGATAATGAAACGCTACAAAACAAGGTAGAACAAAGTATACAGGTGCTGGAAGAAAAAAATGTAAATGCACCGGATAAGTTAGCCGATATCGCACGAGCAAAGTACCTATTGGGAAAAAACAAGGCAGCATTGGAGACCATAAGCAAAATACCCGAAGCGGATAAAGCGGTATTAGGTGTTGCGGACCTGCAACGCACTATACACACAACGCAAGATATAGAGCGGAAATTGGAAAAGGCGAAAGCATCGCCTACACCGGAAAGCCTGGAGATACTGAAAATTACCAAGGCGCAGATTGAAGCCGACCATAAATTCAGCGAGAATGTACGGCTGCAACGCTATGTGAATAAATCGGACTCATTAATTAAAAAGAATCGGTGAAGCAACCTATTGAACATACCGGATCAAAGCAAGCCAAGCCAAACTCGTCCGGGGGCAACATGACTACCGGCCGGCAGTTTTTCCAGCCAAAGCTCACGGTAAACCAACCCGATGACATTTATGAGCAGGAAGCGGATGCTGTGGCCGATCGGGTGATGCGGATGGCATTTCCGAGGGCTGATAGCCCCCCTTTTTTCGCGTCGAGGCCCGTGGTAATCCAGCGGAAATGCAAGGCATGCGAAGAGGAAGAGGAGCACGTACACCGAAAGGAAAGCAGTGGCAGTGCGCCGGCGGCCGATTCAGATTTCGAACAGTACATTATGGGCTTGCCGGGCCGGGGAGTACCACTATCAACAGCGGAGCGCCAATATTTCGAGCCCCGCTTCCAACGTGATTTATCAGATGTACGCGTCCACACGGGGTCCGAGGCAGCACAGTCTGCACAACGCATCCATGCGTTGGCCTACACCGTCGGTCGTGATATCGTATTTAATACCGACCAATATCAACCGCATTCGCAGCAAGGTAAGCGATTGATCGCTCACGAACTGGTACATACCATCCAGCAAGGCGCATTAGGTAGCAATCGACCTTCGGGAACTACCCCTGCGGTTCAACGTCAAGATGATGCCGAAAGCGAAGTGGGTGTGTTAACGGAGGCTTCCATAGAATTGCTCGATCAGGTATTGCCGGTCGGTGTCGGGTTTTCCTACGAAATCGAAGGCGGGGTTACCTGGGGTTATCCGGTTTACACCGGGGGGGCAATCATCGTGTACGTGACCCGGCAAAGCGAAGAGCGGGTGCACCTCCGTGTGCGGAAACAGGGCCGGTTGGCATTTGATACGGGGGCCGGGGGGTCGGTTATGATCGGTACGTCTTCCAGACGGGGCGAAGGCGGCAGCGCCAGCCGAGGTTACGGTATTGGAGCGGAAGCAGGTGCTAATGCCATGGCTGGAGTCCAGGGTACGTTTATCGAGGAATATAGTATTCCAACGGGTGATGTTTTGCGTTTTGTGGGTGCTCAACTCTTGGAGACGGCAGTTTCAGCATCCCTGTTAGGTGCTCCCCTTACGCAGCTTTTGGAAGGTCATGCCAGCGAATATTTAATTCAGCAACGCATCGAAGGCGGTGTATTCGCCAACGCCGACGCGGAGGTATCCGCAGGCATCAGGAGACCTACGGGTAGCTTTGGAGGCAGTGGGGCGATGGATGCCGGTGGATCTGCTTGGGGCCCTAATGACGACCGTAACTTTCAAGGAACGCGGCCGGATATCCTCCGTGGTGATCCATTGGCCATTTTGAATTTCCTGAGTGTTTTTGCAGGGTCAAACGTGAATGCGGCATTGACATTTGGATACGACCAACGAACCAATGGCGATACCACGACGACGTCGTTATTTATCGAAGGTCAGTTTGGGCTAATGTTGGGGCTGCCGATTCCGGTTATTAATGATGCGTTGGCCAGTCTCCCGCCGAATGCCGGCGGCGGGGTAGAGCTTAGAATTGTGCAGCGGCCGGATGCAGAACAACAAGTTTTTGCCGTCGTCTACATCAAGCAGGGAGAAGACCAATACTATGCAGGCAGTGCTGGTCAGCAGGAAATGGTCATCAATTTGACCAATATTTTGTCGTGGGAAGAAGTTTTCGACGCATTAATTTCCGGTGAGTTACCCGATGTATCCAGTTTGGGGAGCTTACCCGATTTGTTGGAGAAGGTTTCCTTTTTCCAACGATTGTCACTTCAAAGTCCTAACCTGGCGGGCTTTGCGGCCTTACTGCGTAGGCAACGTGGGGTGCGGTCCTTGCTATCCACCAACACGCTGAGCCGCGCGCGGCGCGTATATGGAGCGGAGCTCAATGCCTACCTCGATTTTGGTGCTGATATTGCCGGGCCAGATTTTTTGGCCATCGCCGGGCAACTACTTGAAGCGTCTCGTGGTGCCGTGGATTCGCTCGACTCAGCAACTGATCTTTCGTCGGCATACCAAGCGCTTTCAGGATATTTTTCGGGATATGTCCAGTCGGAAGCTTTTGAAAAGTTGTCTGAACAAATCTTAGGTACAACCGTTGTGAATACGGCAAAATTAAGACTGGAGATAGGAATCGGGATAGGGGTCTCTGCCCGGGTAGCTGAAGGCGCAAAAGCCCGGTTTGATGTAAACGGTCAAGTGGGCATGTCTTGCGAATTGGATATTATCCAGGTGATGGGAGGCCCTGTTTCGTTAGCTAATCTGATTCCACGGGTTATTGAGGTATTGGATAATCCGACGGAGCATCTCCCCGATTGCCCGATTATACGGGCACTGTATAACGGACGGGGAGGGTCAGGGGGCTCCGGACATGCTGGCGGTGACGCCACTTCGGGTACCGCAACGCCCTCAGACGCCAGCAGTGGAGGAAGTGCACCACGGCACGCTGGAAGTAGTTCGACAGCGGAACACAGTAGCCCGGCACGGTCGATTCCCCCTCCAGATTATGAGCTCTCCCATGCCTATCCCACCGACGCTCCCTTAATCGAATTTCCCATCCACGATGTTCGGAACCTTACGTTGGATGTTGCTGAAGGGGAAGAACGCGAAATCAACATATTGGTGTCTGTGCCACCGGCCAACACCACTGCTTTTTGGGTGCCCGTGCAAATACGGGTTGTGGAAGTTTCCGATGGGGGATTGGTTGTGGAGGTGACGGAGCCCTGGTGGATAGCAAGCGGACCGATTGGCTCAAACATCGGCCATGAATATACGTTCCAATCAAGATGATGCTACACCAAAATATGATGCAAAAACAGCTGTTATATTTACTGGCACACGCCAACTACGTAGAGCAACTGACCGTAATGCGGCTCCGTAGTTTTTTTTCGATGACGGGAAACGCGGATGATTTATCACACCCGCCAGCCTCCGAACAGGCAGGCTTGGCGTTGCCCAGCTATTTCTTCCAACTACCAACGGCAGAAAAGACGGTGTTGCATATTGCGTTAGCGCCCTATCTCAGACCGGCTTTCTTTGACCGTATCATCCAGGAGTTCCTGCCCAACGGTGGTGATATTATTGAAATGGGGGGCGTGAAAAACACGGGTAACCACCGGGGGTTCCTTCCCACGGGTGAAACCGCGTTGTTTATCATCGCCGGGGTTGACGTCGATAAGCGCCTGGAGATACAGCGATTGCTCATGGGCGACAGCCAATTAATCAAAGAAGGGGTAATCTACCTCGAAGCGGTCAAAGAAGGTGAACCGCCGATGAGTGGGAGACTTATCATTCCGCCGGAATGGCTATCCAAATTATTGCTTGGCAAGGAGCAATTGCCCGTATTCGGCCCCGATTTCCCCGCCAAACCGGTTAGCACCTTATTGGGATGGGAGGATTTGGTGATTGCCGATAAAACACGTGAGCAATTGGAGGATATTCGGATTTGGCTGCGGCACAATACCACACTAATTGGTCAATGGAATTTGGAACGGGTGATCAAACCCGGTTACCGGGTGCTTTTCTACGGTCCGCCGGGTACAGGAAAGACGCTCACGGCTACCCTACTCGGCAAGGAGTTCAATCGCGACGTATTCCGCATCGATCTCTCACAGGTGGTATCCAAGTACATCGGCGAGACGGAAAAGAACCTGGAAAAAATCTTCCAGCGGGCAGAAAATCGGGATTGGATATTATTCTTCGATGAAGCGGATGCTTTGTTCGGCAAGCGTTCCAATGTGCAGAGTTCGCACGATCGGTATGCCAACCAAGAGGTAGCCTATCTACTGCAGCGCGTGGAGGGCTTCCCGGGATTGGTCATTTTGGCCTCCAACTTCAAGAACAATATCGACAAAGCGTTCATGAGGCGATTCAATGCGGTTATCCATTTCCCGGTACCCAATGCATCGGAAAGACATAAACTTTGGCAAACCATCCTCCCAGCCAAGGCACAACTGGCCCAAGACATTCAATTGAAAGACATCGCCGAAAAATATGAACTAAGCGGCTCTGCCATCGTACAGGCAGTACACTACGCGTCTCTTAAAACCTTTTCCAAAGGCAACCCGACCATCGAAAAACAGGAGCTGCTAACGGGGATACGGCGCGAATTCGAGAAAGAAGACCGGGTGTTTAAGTAGTGTCCGTGTCATCCTTTTTGTTGGTGGTCTTACCGGCGCCCTCTCTTTCCACCTTCTTAACGGGTGTCGTTCCCGCCTTGAATCGCGGCTTGAATCCCGACGGCTTAGATGCCGCTGCCGGTTCGGGAGTAGGTGCCGATGAATCCGGTTCTGGATGTTCTTCCTGTTCCACCTTCTTTTTCATCGCCGTAGCCCCTGGTTTAAATCGAGGCTTGAAGCCGACCGGCTTCGTTGTCGGCGTGGCCGGCTTTTCATCGGGAGCAGCCGATGTTTCCCCGGCACCGGTTGGTTCCGGAGGAACTTCGGTCGGCTTGTCCACTGGCTTTGGTGCCGAAGTGGTCCCAGGCTTGAAACGGGGTTTGAACCCTGCAGGCTTGGCTGCCTGCGCGGTCGACGTGGGGACCTCAGCGGCTTTAGAAATAGGTTCTCTCTCCGTCACCGCCTTTGGCGGTTCCACAACCTCAAGCAAAAAGTCCTTACGGAGGCGGTTAAACCAGTATTTCTTGGTATGGTCGAAACTCTTTTCGCTCATTTGGGCATAATGGTCGCGAAACTCTTCATAAAGATCAGGTTTGGCACGCCGCAGCAATGCCAGGTCAATCCGCTTCTTCGTGAAGAATTCCTCAAACGTCATTAGCTCATGTTATGGTAAACCGCTTGGACGTCGTCGTCCTCTTCAATTTTATCGACAAGCTTAAGCACTTCGGTGGCATCCTCTTCAGATACTTCCGTATGCGACAGTGAAATCCGTTCGAGGTTGGCGCTTTTCACTTCGATTCCCTTTTCTTCCAACAGTCGCTGCATGTTGCCGAAATCTTCAAACGATGTCTGTGCGACAACCACATCGTTCCCTTCTTCGTCGGCCTCCACGTAGAGCTCTTCCAGCCCGCCGTCAATAAGCTCCAATTCCAGTTCTTCGAGATCCGCGTCGTCTGCTACAACGAACCGGAAAATCGACTTGCGCTGGAAGATAAAATCCAGCGAGCCGGTTTTACCCAGGGTCCCCCCTGATTTACTGAAGTAACTACGGATATTGGCGACGGTACGGTTGGTGTTGTCGGTAGCTGTCTCGATGAGAATGGGTACCCCGTGCGGGCCATAGCCTTCATACACGTGTTCTTCATAACCTTTAGCATCCTTGTCAGAAGCCCGTTTGATGGCCGCTTCAATGCGGTCTTTCGGCATGTTTACGGCCTTTGCGTTTTGGATTGCCGTGCGTAGGCGCGAGTTTGCCTCAGGACTGGCCCCGCCTTCCTTAACGGACATGGCAATTTCTTTCCCCAACCGGGTGAATTGCACGGCCATCTTGGCCCAGCGCTTAAATTTTCGTTCTTTCCTGAATTCAAAAGCTCTTCCCATCGTCTATCTCATATATTTCCGTTGTTATGATTTGCAACCACGATTCCGCATCACCTTGGCTATCCGCATCGATGATACCGCGGTCATACGTGGCATGCAAACTTAGCAAAATTTCAATCGCCATCACAGTCTCGCAGCCAATACGAAGCTTTCACGGTATATTTTCCGTACACCGTTGGCGTTGTAGACCTCGATCACGGCCACGTACATCCCAATGGGAAGCCGGGCATTTGCGTCAGATAACCCATCCCAATAGATCGTTCCGTGGGTAGCCATACTTTGATTGCGTACCAACCGTTTGGCTAATCGGCCTTGGTCTGTATAGATATCGATATTGGCCATGAACCCGGCTCCGGGCATGCGGTAATTGATTTCCAGCCGATCTTCATATCCGTCGTTATCCGGCGAAAAGGTCTTCGATGCCAAAAAAACACGATCCTCACCGCCTGTACCCACATCTTGTGAGTTTTGGTATCCAGGAGTAGCCCCACCGGCGGCAACCGCCGCCGAACGGAAATTCTCCGGAGCATGGGTGGGCAACGAGAAATGTTGCCGCTCCAGCGAAACGCCCCGATTGCTAATTATGAATGGCGACTGCATGCGGGGGGTATAAAAAAGGCTATCAATCACTTCTTCCCCACCGTAGATCACCACGCCCCCCGTTTCGTTGTTAAAGTCGGGCAATGCCGCCATTTCGATGAAGGTGCCGGATACGGCTCTGGGGTAATGCTGCTTTACCACCGTGGGCTGGCGCGTCAGCACTTTGTATTCATTGGGATAGATAAACACCGGCTGGCTGCTGACCTCCTGTGGATTTCCCACCTTACCATTGGCCGTTACGCGTGCGATACGGATGCCCGACAGGTCGATGGTCTTATTCGAGTAATTGTAAATCTCTAGAAAGTCAGCCCCTCCTGACTT
Organism: Parapedobacter flavus; assembly: GCF_035818675.1. Classification (NCBI taxonomy): domain Bacteria; kingdom Pseudomonadati; phylum Bacteroidota; class Sphingobacteriia; order Sphingobacteriales; family Sphingobacteriaceae; genus Parapedobacter; species Parapedobacter flavus. Next base: position 38,526 of record NZ_JAYKZZ010000032.1, on the reverse strand, counting down.
CGGGTTAGACAATACTTCGTTGATAAGGATATCGCCTGGCTGAGGCTGGGCGGATGCCACCACCCTAAATACGGTGAATAGTGCCGCGACGACCACTAAAAGGATTAACTTGTTTTCCATTGGCTTCCGGACTGATAAACAGCCCCTTCGGTTAGCGGGTTTTTCGTGTTTGCTATGCTCAAAATCCAGCCAAATTTCGTATGTTTGGCCGCTTAAAGAAAATAAAGTTAAACAGTATAAGTTAATTCACAAAATCAACAACACAAAAAAATGAAAGTGGCAGTAGTCGGCGCAACCGGGCTGGTAGGTTCGGAGATGTTAACCGTGTTAGCAGCGCGCAATTTTCCCGTAACAGAATTGATCCCCGTTGCTTCTGAGCGTAGCAAGGGTAAGGAAATACAATTCAAGGGAAAATCGTATAAGGTGGTCACACCTGACGAAGCCATTGCCCTTAAACCCGATGTGGCGCTCTTTTCGGCTGGGGGCGGTACATCATTGACCTATGCACCGAAATTTGCTGAGGCTGGTATCACCGTTATCGACAATTCGTCGGCATGGCGGATGGATCCGACCAAGAAACTCGTGGTGCCCGAAGTAAACGGCGAGGTATTGACCGCGGAAGACAAAATCATCGCCAATCCGAATTGCTCGACCATACAAATGGTTGTGGTATTGAAACCCTTGCATGCGCAATACGTCGTTAAAAGAGTGGTTGTCTCCACCTACCAATCCGTAACCGGTACCGGTGTGAAAGCGGTACAGCAACTCAACGATGAACGTGCGGGCGTAACGGGGGAGAAAGCGTATCCACACCAAATCGACCTGAATGTTATCCCACAGATTGATGTATTTCAAGACAACGGATACACCAAGGAAGAGATGAAGATGATCAAGGAAACCAACAAAATCATCGGCGACGACACCATCCGGGTTACCGCAACAACGGTACGTATCCCTGTAATAGGTGGCCATTCAGAATCTGTGAATATCGAGTTTGCTAACGAATTCGACCTGGCTGAAGTACGGACGTTGCTGGCCAAACAACCCGGCATCGTTATCGTAGACAACCCCGCCAACCAAGAATATCCCATGCCTAAGGATGCACATGGGAAAGACGAGGTGTTCGTGGGCCGAATCCGCCGGGATGAAAGCCAGCCCAAAACGCTCAACCTATGGGTGGTAGCCGATAATCTGCGCAAAGGTGCAGCGACCAATACCGTGCAGATTGCCGAAAAGCTGCTTGAAAGAGGGTTACTGTAACCGAAGATCCATCCACGTATGATATACAGAGACACCCGCTCATGAGCGGGTGTTTTTTTGTGGCAAAGATGGTTAGCGAGTAAGGGTGATCTGGGGTGTCGTTGTCTTAAGCCTAAAACATAACTAATGGACAAAAAAGCAACGACCCAAAAGATGACCCGTACCATGGCCGGAATTGCGCTGATGATAACCTGTAGCATTATGGCGATGGCACAAACAGGAAAAACCAACCAAGTACATTTAGGTCTCACCTACCCCCTCAGCACCAATGGAAAAACCGCCGCCGCAGATACAAATAACCTGTCCCTCCACCTGATCGCTGGATTTTCGCAGCAAGAGAATGCCTGCCTCATAGCCGGAGTTTCGGGGGTGGTAAAAGGGAACGCTTACGGAACGATGGTATCCGGTGTCTCCAACCATGTTGGCGGCCACGCCACCGGCGTACTTGTAGCAGGTTTGCTGAACCAAGTGAAGGGGGAAGCGCGCGGATTTCAAGTAGCAGGGCTTATCAACACGTCAGGCGATGCCCACACACAAGTAGCTGGCCTGATTAACATCGCCAAGCGCGTTGAAGGCGTTCAAGTGGCCGGACTTATTAACATTGCCGAGCAGAGTGATTACCCCATCGGATTGCTTAACATCATCCGGGATGGTGAGTTAGCATTGGGTCTCACCGTCGACGAAGAAGGAGCCTCCATGCTGGCACTGCGGAGCGGTGGAAGGGTAATGTATGGCATCCTCGGGTTAGGCTACCACCTTAGGTACCGGGAGGCCCGCTACCAGCTAACGGGTGGCATCGGCGCACACCTTATCACTGTCCGGGCGTTCCGCATGAGTGCCGAACTGGCCGGAACCGCCATGACAAGCTTTGAAGACGGTGTATATGGAAAACAAAGCCTCCGTGTACTCGGCGGGTGGCATATTACACCCTATGTCGAATTAATTGGCGGCCCTACATTCAACCACCTTCTCTTCGATGCCGACCAGACCGACATCCGTAGTGGCCGCTACTCATGGCAATCGCGCGGTGACGATCTGTTCAATGGATTATATTTCGGCGGTATCATAGGGCTACAATTTTCACTTTAGGTCCATAATCGGTAAGTTTGGCGCTAGGTCAAACAGTTGTTTATCATGCATGCACTGATTATTGTCGATATCCAATACGATTTTCTTTCCGGAGGCGCATTGGCGGTAGCCGATGGTGATGCCATTATTCCCGTCATCAACCATATTCAGGACGATTACGATTTGGTCGTGGCTACTCAAGACTGGCATCCAATGGGTCATCACAGTTTCGCGTCTACCCATGCTGGCCACAAACCATTTGAGACCATCGATCTGCACGGGCTGGATCAGGTTTTATGGCCTGACCACTGCGTACAGGGCACAGCCGGGGCTAGATTAAGTGACCAATTGGACACCTGTCGTATCGAAGCCGTTTTTCGCAAAGGCACTGACCCCGCCATCGACAGCTATAGCGGTTTCTTTGATAACGGAAAGCGGAAACGGACAGGACTAGCTGGATATCTGCACGACCGCGGCATAACCGGCGTATCGGTCTGTGGCCTTGCGGCCGATTATTGCGTGTATTTCACGGCTATGGACGCCCTGCAACTCGGTTTCGAAACCCGTATCCTTGAGGGCGCGGTACGGGCTATCGACGCATCGGCCTATGCCGAAAAACGCACGGCATTCGTTCGGCAAGGCGGGCAATTGATTACCGTTTAACGACCAAAACGCCGACCGCCCCGTGGCCCGCCGGGTCCGCCCCCGCCAAAGTGGCGTAAGTTATAGGTAAAGCTTAGTAAGAAATAACGCTGGAGTGCGATGTTTTGGGAATCTTGGATGTAACGCTCGTTAATGCTCCGGTTTACGTTGGTATTACGGTTGAGCAGATCGAAGGCAGACAATGTAATTTCAGCTTCCTGCCGTTGCATAAGTTTTTTACCAAGTGAGGCATTCCACAGGATAAACTGCTGATTATATCCGTCCGACAAGCCCTGGTTATAATTGTAATACAGCGACGATGCGATACGTATCCCCTTCCAAAACGTGTAGGCCACATCATTGCGGATGATTTGGTTGTATGTGTTGTAACTCGATTCACTATTGGTGTTATTACGCACCACGCTATAGTTACCCGTATAGCTCATACCCACCACCAAATGGGGCCCGAAGCGGCTGTTTATCCCTACCCGCTGGTTAATACCGTAGGAATTGGTGTACGTCCCCTCTTGGTTGATCAATCCGATATCATGGTTGTGATAAACGGCGCTGCGTAGGTTGACATTGATTTTCAATGGTTTTATCGGTGTTCCGTATGTGGCACCACCTCGGATGCTATAGTAGCCGCTGACATTTTCGGGTCGGGTGAATTGGCCCCCAGCCCCCAGCAACACATTGGGGGCAATAAGCGTATCGGCCATGGCGATAAACGTCGAATTAACGATGCGGTTATTGGTAAAGTCGGCATTCACATTGACCGAAAAATTACCCCCCGTTTCGCGCTGGACGCTGTTATAACGCAAACCAAAACGGTGACCGTACTCTTGTTTCAATCCCGCGTTTCCCGTGCGTATATTCAGCGGGTTCTGGTTATTGATCACATCCTGCAGTTGGTTGATGGAGGGTGCATTTGTTGATGCCCGATAGCTGATATCGATCTTTTTGTCGCGCGTGAAATTGTAGGATAGTTCGGCGCTGGGCAGGTAACTGGTAAAATGGCTTCCCCGGATATCGTCCTCCGGAAATGTCCGATTATTTCGGATACGGGCGTCCTGAAAGTCCACGCCCACCTCGACCCGGAATGAATCACGTTTGGCAAGCTGAAAAGATAAGCCTCCACTTTGATAGGTATAGTCGTTCCTGAACTCATTAGACAGCTGTCGGTTGAGCTCGCCCAACTGACCTGTTTCTGCCAGGAACTCGAATGTTTCCCTATTGGAGTAACTTGCGGTGTTACGTACGCTGTAATTCGCTTGCATCCGGGTATGCTCGCCCAAAGGCTCTGTATACGCCAGCCTGCCGGTTATGCCGTTGCCATAGCTATCGGTATAACTCCTGTTGCTTACCGTGTCGGTACGGTTTAATGTCTGTTCTTTGAAAAACTCGTTGAGTGAGTGCGTATGGGCCAATCCGTTATTACTGTTGGCCGATCCGTTGACACTCAAGGAAACCGTTCTGCCCGGCTTCCACAGTCGCAAACGATAATTAAAGCTCCCGCTGAAATTGAAATTCGAGTTTTCATTGTCGTTGCTGCGTACCGACGCATTCACCGGATCGCTGTTTGCCAAGGCGGTACTATTATTGGAAAACGTATTTCGGTTGTGCCGTTGGAAGGATAAGGTGGGTCTGAAATCGATACGCTGATTCGAATCGATGTCAAACCGAATACGCATATTGGCCCGATGGCTGGAATTCACACTCCCAGATTCCTGATGCTGGGTATTAAACTGGTTGGCATGGGCGCCGATGAGATATTCCCGATTGGTGAGGCTGTTGGTCTCATTGCCGGTAGAATTAAACGCATAATTGGCGTTGATATCGAGGCGCTCATTTAACCACTCGTCGTTAAAATTTGTCGAAACACTATGCGTATTGTTAAGGCCCCGGCCACCCCCGGAATTGCTCCCACCTCGCCTTCCCCGGTTATTACGACCACTTTCCTGCTCTCCGCCCGCAATACCAGCCATAGAAAAATCCGATTGGTTTACGTTATTGGATACCGCAAATATGGTTATCCGGCGGTCCCCATCAAAGCTGTTCAGATTTCCCCCGGTATTATATCTTTCGTTAGCGCCGTACCCCGCCGCAGCTTTACCGAAGTAGCCCTTACGGCGGTCGGGGCGGGTAACGATATTGATTACCTTGCGTCGCTGTCCATCATCAAAACCACTGAATTGCGCTTGTTCACTTTGCTCGTCAATAATCTGTATTTTAGCAATAATATCGGCGGGGAGGGTTTTCAGCGCAATGCGCGGGTCCGTGCTAAAAAACTCTTTACCATCCACAATGATGCGCTGTACATCCTCCCCCTGCGCTTTTACCCGCCCTTCCTCATCAATCTCCACACCGGGAATCTGCATCACCAACGCGTCGGCATCTGCATAAGCTTCTGTGCTAAATGCTGCAGCGTCAAACTCGGTGGTGTCGCCTTTCAATACGGCAACGGGCGAGGCCGCGATGACAGCCACTTCATCCAGCGTTCGGTATTCCGGAAGCAACTGGATGGTGAGCGGTTGCGGATTGGATTCGACAGGTATGTGAATACGGACAACCGTCGGCCGGTAACCAAGGTAGTTGACCTGCAGTCGATATTGCCCTGCCGGCACCTTTTTCAGTTCGAACTTCCCATCGGCCGAAGCACTGCGCTGATCAACTACTGAATCTTTGGCGGTTAGCAGCTTCACATTGGCCCCTTCGAGGCCCGTATTAGCTACACTGTCTACTACCCTTCCCTTGAGCGGCTGCTGGGCCACCGCTGATGCAGCCAGAAAAAAGCAAACCGAAAGAAGAAAGGCTTTATAAAGCTTTTGCATGTGTTAGTAACTGTGTTAGTATCTAATTGCATCAGATAGTATAAAACCCCATTCGTTTAAATGTAAAGATATTATTACATATGCAGCAGCGGCACGCTTCAACAATACAGTGTCACATCTTCGCCAAAAGACTCCCATTGCTCTCAATTATGGGGGATTTTATCTAAGTTTGCAATTCATTTTTTTGTACGGACCACGATGAGACAGAAGGCAGAGAGCAGAAAGGAGAAAATCATGAGGGAGGCCCTCTTGCTGTTTGCTGAAAAGGGCTATATCGACACATCGACCAAGATCATAGCCCAACAAGCAGGCGTATCCGAGGCACTCATTTTCAAACATTTCGGAAATAAGGACAACCTGTTATCGCATTTGATCAAATCCGGCTACAGACGTGTACTACAACACCACCGGGGCATGATGATCTATCGGGATGCCAAAAGTTTCCTGCAGAACATGATTAACCTCCCCAAGGAATTGGTTAGTGAAGATCCGGTCTTCTGGAAAATGCAGGAACGACTGTCGCATCACGGATTTTCAAAACAACAACACGAGTTGTTCATCAAGCCGGTCCATCCCGCCATCAATCGGGCGTTTACCGAATTGGGTTATGAGCACCCCGAATTGGAAACCCAGCTCTTGCTGTTGATTATCGAAATATTGTGGAAAAAGGAAGCCAGCGGCGAGCTCCGCGAGTCGGCCGAATTGGCGAAAATCCTGGAAGGGAAATACGGAATCGACGCTTAAAAGCGCAAAAAAACGCAACAATAACCGACAACACGCATTAACACGCAAAAAAATGTTTAATATTGGAGGCGATTCCGATGTTGCATTATCGGTATCGTTATTGTAAGCTAAGCTATTATGCTAAAGAAAACCGTTTACTTATCCATTTTTCTTGCATCACTTTGTTGGGATGCCGTTGCACAGCAACGCGAGCCTTTTATCCCCTTCATCAATAGCGAACATGGTTGGGTAGACTCCGTATTCCGGACATTGACCGACCGGGATAAAGTGGCGCAGCTTTTCATGGTACGTGCCCACAGCAATCTGGGCCAGCGCTATATCGATTCGGTGGCTGGGGTGGTTCAGCGGGAGCAGCTTGGCGGTATCGTGCTTTTCCAAGGCGGCCCCATCCGCCACGCCCAAGTAATCAACCGCTACCAACAGTTATCGAAAGTACCCTTGCTAGTGGCATTCGATGGCGAATGGGGGCTTGGTATGCGTTTAGCTGACTCTACGATCTCATTCCCTTACCAGATGGCTTTGGGGGCAGTGCAAAATGAAGCATTGATTTATCAGATGGGTCGTGAGGTTGCCCGTGATTTCAGGCGCCTGGGAATGAATGTGAATTTTGCGCCGGTTGTCGACATTAATAACAACCCCCGCAACCCCGTCATCAATTACCGGTCATTCGGTGAAAACAAATATAATGTAACAAGCAAGGGCTTGGCCTATATGCGGGGCATGATGGATGGCGGCATCGTGACGTCACTGAAACATTTTCCGGGGCATGGCGACACCGATGTCGACTCGCACTACGACCTGCCACAGCTCAACTTCACTGCAGGGCACTTGGATTCACTGGAGATGTACCCGTTCCGTGAACTGATCAACGCTGGCGCTTCGGGCGTGATGGTGGCCCACATGAATATCCCGAGCCTCGACAACACCCCCAACCTCCCCTCCTCGCTATCGAAACCCATTGTTACCGGCATCCTCAAGGAAAAGTTTGGATTCAAAGGACTTACCTTTACGGATGCCATGGATATGAGAGGCGTCGTAAAACATTTCCCCAATGGTGAAGCCGACATACGGGCTATCATCGCCGGAAACGACCTGCTCGAACTCTCGCAAAACAGCTCCCGCGCCATAGAAATGGTCTTACAGGCCATTAAGCAAGGGCGACTGGCCCAACGCGATATAGACGCCCGCGTTAAAAAGATATTAGCCACGAAATACTGGCTTGGGCTAAACAACCCCCAGCCTGTCCAGCTCACCAACCTATACCACGATCTAAACAGCCAAGGCACACAAACCCTCAATCAGCGGTTGGCGGATGCATCGGTTACATTACTCCAGGGCGACAGCCTGATCAGGGCAATCAACTACAATCGCCGCACAGCAATTATCAGTGTTGGGCTATCAGAGCTATCCGAATTCCAACGTATGTTGGAGTGGCGTTTTGATAATCACATGCATTACGTACTGTCGGCAAATGCCACAGCAGACGATGTGGCAGCCGTGGCAACGGAGCTCCGCCGGTACGGCCAGATCATCGTGGCCCTACACGACAACCGCACGCGCCCGCGCAGCACCTACAGCTACAACAGCACCGTGCGGCTCTTCATCAATGAATTAGCACACCGGAACGCCATCTTTTGCATCTTTGCCAACCCCTACGGTCTTGCCGGCCTACCCGGCATCGAGCAGGCCAAATCCATCCTCGTATGCTATCAAAATGACGGTATGATGCAACGCGCAGCAGCTAAGGTCTTACTGCGGCAGCTGACCCCTTCGGGGCGGCTCCCGGTTACCGTCAACGCCTTTTTCCGGTATGGCGATGGTAAATAACGTATTTATTCGATATACAGCTCCCGGCTGTTTGAAGGCAAGCTTTCATTTTTCAGACGGTCTATGGTAGTCACCACATAACGGTAGTGGCCGTTTTTCCGTGTCAAATTATCGGTGTATTGCATTTGGGTATGGTCATAGGTGATGTGGAGGATATTTTGTGGGTTTTCTACATCCAGCGGTTCGCCTTCGTTAAAGCGGTACACCACATAGCCATAGGGGGCTTCCCCATCGGCTGCCGGCGCCCCCGGTTGCCACTGCAAAATCACTGAAGTTCCGTTTTCAGCTACCTGGGCCAGCAGGCCGAACGGTGGCTCCGGCGCAATGCTGTCTAGCCAAGGCATCGTTGGCGGAAGCGATTTATAGCGGTACAGGTTGTATTGCAGCGAGTCGCGAAGGCCTACCACATTGTTGGTGATGTGTTTGGCACTGTAATAAATGCTCCCCTGTGCACCGGCATGTTGCCGTGCATAACGCACTTGGTTGGGAATCTGGCTACGGTCGCGCCAACCGGCACCATTCTCTGTTGCGCGGTAGGCCGCATGCCCGATATACAAGTGACGCCCGTGCGTACGCTCGGCCCACCAGTCGGCCAATACCTCATAAGGTGCTGCCGGGTGGCCAAAGGGGAAATAAATCTGCGGGTTGATGTAGTCTACCCATCCCTCTTCCAGCCATTTCAACGCATCGGCATAAAGCTGGCGATATCCACTAAAGCCCGATGATGCCGAGCCATCCGGATGGTCTTTCTTGTTGTCCCAGATACCAAAAGGACTTACACCAAATTTAATATATTCCTTCTCCCGATGCACGCTTTCCGAAATCATTTGGATGAGCAGGTTGACGTTATTCCTTCGCCAGTCGGCGATATTTTTAAAGACATTGGGGTATTTCCTGAATGTTTCCGCATCGGGAATGGACCGACCTCCTGCCGGATACGGGTAGAAATAGTCGTCGAAATGGACACCGTCGATGTCATAGTTCCGCACGATATCCGTTACAATGCCCACGATATAGTCTCTTACTTGGGGAATACCCGGATTAAAAAGCTTCTTTCCGCCATAGACAAAAAACCATTCCGGTTTGAGGCGCGTAATATGATCGTTCGTGGTGTTGGCCGCTACCAGATCAAACGTCGCCCGGTAGGGATTAATCCAGGCGTGCAATTCCATACCCCGTTTATGGGCTTCGTTAATGGCAAATTCCAATGGGTCGTAAAAAGGTTCCGGTGCCCGCCCCGGTTTGCCGGTCAGAAAGCGGCTCCACGGCTCGCTACTTTTGGCATAAAACGCATCGGCGGTGGGCCGTATCTGCAAAAAGACGGCGTTGATGCCCGCACGTTGATGGTTGTCCAAATGCCGGATGAGCTCCTGCTGCTGTGCCGCCGTACTCAAGTTATCCGCCGATGGCCAATCGATATTGACCACCGTAGCGACCCAGGCCCCCCGGAGCTCCCGCTTTGGGGGGGTGTCGCCGGATGCAACCGGCCCGCAATATCCCAGGGAGCCAATAAATGATAAGAAAAAAACAGTAACACAACCTATCCACGCGCGGGTATATCTCATCTCATTGCTATTGTCCGCGTCAAAGATAAAAATAAAATGCTTCCAACGATTGCAACTACAGGTCGGGGCCGTACCCCAACTTCATACCATACACAACCAATACAAACCATCCACACACCACAGCGAGCACCTTCAGCAGGATGTTTCGCCGATCAAAACCGAATGTATTTTTCAGTACCGCATACAGCAAAAGTACGAGCAGGGGCACGGTGGGCGGGTAGAGCCGGTAGCTCTCGTGCCAGTGTCCTTGCAACAGCGCCAATAGTGATCGCTGAAACCCGCAGCCTGGGCAATCGAAGCCCGTCACGATTTTAATCGGGCAGGGCAATAGCCAGTCTTGCACCCAAGACGAACGCTCCAGGCTGCACACTGCCCATAGCCATCGGGTGGTGTTGGCCATCCTATACCGGCGGGTTTTGCGGATCGTTTTTGTCGTCAATCGAATCCTTGAACTGATCGAGATCCCGCTTCAGATTATTAAATGAGTCGCCCCCCGTTGCTTCGGCAGCCGTTGGGCCGATGTAACGATCGCTTCCGAAACCGATGACCGGGATGGTAACAAAGCCGAAAAATACGGTCAGAATGGTCCACAACGGAACATCCTTGCCGAAGCTTTTCATCAACAGATTCATCAGCCAAATACTGAACACGATGTTCACACAAGGCACTAACGCGGCAACGATGCCCCACCATATAGGCTTTCCCACGATTTCGGCAATGATGATCATGTTGTAAATGGGGATGATGGCCGCCCAGCCCGGCTTGCCGGCCTTCTCGAAGATTTTCCACATACCGGCGATATACAACACAATAATCGCTAGGTAAAAGATCACAGCGCCTACGCCCATCCCAGCGAGCAAGCCACCACCCTCATAATTTCCATAATTGTCCATGGTTCTTAAAATTTGAAGTTATCAGTGAAACAGTTATTCAATTGGTATCTGCCTGTTTTTCAATCAAAGATAGTAGTTAATTTGAAAAATGCAATATCTTGCGGCCCGAACGGGCCACAATTCATAAGCATAGCAACCAAAGCACAAATAAAGCGGTATCTTTGTAACGGTGTCTTAATCTAAAATTATGATGGTCAAAGAGCAGATTTCGGTTTTCGATATGTTTAAGATTGGCATTGGCCCGTCGAGCTCGCATACCCTTGGCCCCTGGCGTGCGGCACAGCGCTTCACACGGCGGCTCGCTGCCAGAGACCTGCTCGAAAAGACCGAAGCCATAAAGATTCTGCTTTATGGCTCACTGGCCAAAACCGGCATCGGCCACGGTACGGATGTAGCGGTTCTGCTGGGGCTGAGTGGTGCAGACCCCGTAACCATCGCTATCGATGACGTGTCCACGACGGTTGCCGAGATCAAACAGCAGCAACGCTTGCCACTAGGTGGCACACACCAGGTCCCTTTCCGTTATACGGACGACATCCTGTTTCTATATACCGAAAGTCTTCCCTTTCACCCCAATGCCGTGACGTTCCAAGCGTTGCTTACCGATGGAACGGCGGTGAGCGAAACCTATTATTCCGTAGGTGGCGGCTTTGTGGTACAAGAAGGCGATGATGGTGATGCGCGTGAGCCGTTGGATCTCGCGTTCCCCGTACAGACGGCAAACGACCTGTTGATTTGGTGCATGAATACCGGACTGAAGGTTTCGGAGCTGGTATTGGAAAACGAGCAGGCTTGGCGGACGGAAGAAGAAACCATTCTTGGCATCCGCCAGCTATTCACCACCATTCGCGATTGCATCTACCGTGGATGCCATACTACCGGCATGCTACCCGGCGGACTGCAGGTAGAGCGGCGGGCCTACAAACTCAACAAGAAATTAATCGGGGGTCGTCCTTATACCGACTACCACAGTTGGATCGTATCCATCCGTGCCGGGGGCGACCATTTTCAATATATACTAGATTGGGTAAGCTGTTGGGCACTGGCCGTCAACGAAGAAAACGCATCCTTTGGGCGCGTGGTCACCGCTCCTACAAACGGCGCAGCGGGAGTCATACCCGCCGTATTGCAATATTTCATCGTGTTCCATGATGGGTTGCATGAAGACCAGATCATCCGGTTTATTGCCACCGCTTCCGAGATCGGCAGTATTTTCAAGAAAGGAGCCACCATTTCGGCTGCCATGGGCGGGTGCCAGGCAGAAATCGGCGTATCCTCGGCCATGGCTGCCGGGGCCCTTACCGAGAGCTTGGGCGGCTCGCAACGGCAGGTGCTTATGGCGGCCGAAATAGCGATGGAGCACCACCTCGGGCTCACCTGCGACCCCATTGGGGGCCTGGTACAGGTGCCGTGCATCGAGCGCAACACCATGGGGGCCATCAAGGCCATTACTGCCGCGCAGCTGGCGCTACAGTCTAATCCCGACAAAGCCAAGGTAAGCCTGGATGCCGTGGTGCGGACCATGTGGGAGACCGCCCAAGACATGAACGTCAAATACAAGGAGACCGCTGATGGTGGCTTGGCGGTCAACATTCCGCTCAGCCTGCCCGAGTGCTGATGGTTCCTACGGCACCGCTTATTTTTTTGTTGCACTTCCTCCTTTTTTAACCGTACTTTGTACCATGCCGCTTTTCATCAGTTCAATCGCATCGGGCAGCAACGGCAATTGTTATTACGTAGGTAATGGCAACGAGGCTGTATTGATAGATGCCGGCATATCGTGCCGCCAGATAGAGAAACGCATGGCCACGCAGGGCCTGTCTATGCAAAAGGTCAAGGCCATCTTTGTGTCGCATGAACATTCCGACCACGTGAAAGGGCTCAGTGTAGTGGCCAACAAATATCAGTTACCTGTTTTTCTCACCAATGGCACACGGCGGGGCTGCAAGCTGGCCATTCCCGACCGCCTATTGCACCCACTTGTAGATATGCAATGCGTTGATGTGGGCGACTTGACCATTACCTCATTTCGCAAGTACCACGATGCCGCAGACCCCCATAGTTTCCTTATCGAGGGTGATGGCCACACGGTCGGCGTCTTCACCGATATCGGCAGGGTATGCGAGCAGGTCATCCATTTCTTTAGTCGATGCGACGCGGTTTTTCTGGAAGCCAACTACGATACGGATATGCTGATGCAGGGGCGTTACCCCATTTTTCTCAAGAACCGTATCCGCGGTGGCTATGGGCATTTATCTAATACCGAAGCGTTGGAGCTATTCACCAAGCACCGCCCACCGAAGCTCAGCCACCTGTTCTTATCGCACCTCTCCCGCGATAACAACGACCCCGACGTGGCGTACCAGCTGTTCCACCAACATCGTGGCGATACCGAAATCGTCATTGCCGGCCGCTACACCGAAACGGCGGTGTATGAAGTTGGGGGCAAGCTGGCCAGCATGGAAAGTCGTACGGAAATCGAAACTACGCTCGGTTACCGGTCCATTTCGGGTTAAACGGGTAAAACAAATTATTGCTGCCACTGTTTCTCCGAGCAAGGCCTTCGATATGATAGGAGAAATCTTATAATACCCCACCTCATATAAGAAATTTTATCTAAGTTTGAATATGGATATATGCTGTACATATGATATTTAGTCGCACTTTCCGTCCGACAGCTGGATTTTTGTCGGTCGTACTATTAGCTTCACTGCTTATTGTTTCGTCATGTAAAAAGAAAGAACCATCTCCGGAGCCTCAAGGAGAGGTTACAAACGCGGAGATTAATCGGTGGATTTTAGACACCATGAATTATTATTATTATTGGAATAAAGAAATACCCAACGAGAGCCGTTTGAATTTAAATAGTGATCCCGAAGATTTCTTCGAAAGTCTTCTTTACCGCCCAGTGGACAGGTTTTCATGGATTCAGAATGCAGAAGACTTGAAGAATGAACTCAGTGGTATAATTAAAACCAGTGGTTTAGGGGTCAGTTTTTTTGGAATAGGCAAAAATGGTGCAGGCGTGACGGTTAGGTTTGTCCACAAAGGGACGCCCGCTGATGCGGCGGGAATCAAACGGGGAGACGTTTTCACACGTGTTAATGGTATACCGCTAACAATTGATAATGAGGGATATGTGCAAGATTATGAGCCATTATTTGGCAATGAGACCTTCTCGCTCACTAAAGGGATCTTCGATGGCAACATCATCAACGAAGGTGAAACCATTTCGTTGACACCTATCGAAGATTTTCAGGAAAAAGCCATTCATATGGAGAATGTCATCACAACCGACAACGGCACCAAGGTGGCCTATCTCTTTTATAATCGATTCCTTAATCAACCGCAAGAGCTGGTTGATGCTTTTGGACGATTCAAAGCGGCTGGCGTAACTGATTTGATCATCGACGAACGATATAACGGGGGTGGTTCAGTAGATATCGCTGGCTTGCTATCTGCAATGATTCATCAGGATTTTGATATCAATAGTCCGTTTATCCAGTTTGACTTCAACGCAAATTTCAACGATGAAACCCTCACTTACGGCGATCTATTCGGTTCGACCAACGGCCCATTGATAACCGCAAGAAATCTCGGGTTGAGTCGAGTGTTTATCTTAGCCACAGGAAATTCGGCATCGGCGAGCGAACTGCTTATCAACAACCTGAAGCCCTTCCTTGGCGCTTCAAACGTTATACACATAGGAAGTACGACCTATGGAAAGGACGAGGCTTCTGTAACCTTTGAAAATTCGTCTCCACAGTTTGAAGGCGAAAACGACTGGGGTATTCAACCCATCATTCTAAAATACAAAAACAAAGATGGCATTGGTGATTTTGAGGCTGGTTTGCAACCTATGCATCAGGTAATTGAAACCGTTCCGTTTGCCCCGATGGGGGCGAGCTCGGACCCGCTTATCGCAAAAGCGCTAGAAATTATCGATCCAAGCATGCAAGCGCCCCTGCAAAGGCAAATGGATGTCGCAAGAAAGCGGCAGCAACTTATTGGTTTGAAACTATTAGAAAAACCTAATAAAGACCTCTCAAATCCAAGACCATTGGACGTGACCAGGGTATTGAATGGCGACGAGCTCAAGCTGAACTAGCGAGAACAACAAAGCTCCATCCCAAACAGCTCGGCAATATGGCTTTTTAGTCGCCCTTTGACGGCTTCGATATCCTGGACCCCACCCAGTTCCCGCTGCATGGAAGTGACGTCCTTGTCGTCTATGCCGCAGGGGATGATATTATTGAAATAATCCAGGCCTGCATTGACGTTAAAAGCGAAACCGTGCATGGTTACCCAGCGGCTGGCCCGTACGCCCAACGCGCATATTTTCCGTGCACGGTGGTTGTCGGCATCCAACCATACCCCCGTGTTTCCCGGATAGCGCCCTGCCGCGATGCCATAATCAGCCAACGTTCGGATCACCGCCTCTTCGAGGGTACGGAGGTACAGGTGTATGTCGGTAAAGAAATTATCGAGGTCCAATATCGGATAGCCTACGATCTGTCCCGGCCCGTGGTAGGTAATGTCGCCACCCCGGTTTATTTTGTAAAACGCGGCATGCCGTTCCTGCAAGCCCTGTTCATCCAACAGCAAATTTTCAGGTTTACCACTTTTGCCGAGCGTATACACATGTGGATGCTCCGTAAAAACCAGGTAGTTGGTCGTCGGCAAGGCGGTCTCCTCCACCCTATTCTTCGTCTTCTGCGCCAACACTTTGGCAAAAAGCGCTTCCTGCCGGTCCCAAGCCTCCTGGTAGTCAACCAGCCCCCAATCCTCGAAAACTACTTTTTTATTCATCGGCCGATGTTTTATGGTCCCTATTTCCGTATACTAGACATGAAAGCAAAAAAACAATTAATAAAGCAGATTATCATACGGATACCGTTTCGTGTGCATGTCTACCACGGTATCATACAGTAGTTTCCGGAATTCATCCACGTTGGTCTTATCGGTAGCCGATATAAAGACAGCCGGGCTGTTATGCCGGGCCATCCAGCTTCGTTTGAAGTCATCCAATGTAACTACGCGGGGCTCAGCTTCCGCCGCTCCTTCGGCATCGGGTGCTTCCTGCTCTACCGCTTCGCCACGGTAGGCATCGATTTTGTTGAATACCGTAATCACCGGTTTATCCAACGCTTCCAATTCCTTTAACGTCTCATTCACCGCGCGGATGTGATCTTCGAAGCTGGGATGTGAAATATCCACCACATGTAGCAGCACATCTGCCTCCCTCACCTCATCCAACGTCGATTTGAAACATTCCACCAAGTGGTGGGGCAACTTACGTATGAAGCCCACCGTATCCGACAACAGGAAAGGTAGGTTTTCGATCACCACCTTGCGTACGGTCGTATCCAGCGTGGCGAAAAGCTTGTTTTCCGCAAACACGTCCGACTTCGAGATCATGTTCATGATGGTCGATTTGCCTACGTTCGTATAACCTACCAAGGCCACACGAATCAATTGCCCGCGGTTTTTCCGCTGGGTTTCCGCCTGCTTGTCGATGGCCTTCAGCCGGTCTTTCAATAAGGAAATCTTGTTAAGGATCATCCGGCGGTCACTCTCAATTTGGCTCTCACCCGGGCCACGCATACCGATGCCACCGCGCTGGCGCTCCAAGTGTGTCCACATCCGGGTCAGCCGGGGCAGCAGATACTGCAACTGTGCCAACTCCACCTGTGTTTTTGCCTGGGCCGTTTTGGCCCTGCGAGCAAATATGTCGAGGATAAGGTTACTGCGGTCGAGGATTTTCACCTTGAGCTCCTTCTCGATATTGCGGAGCTGCGAAGGGGTTAGTTCATCGTCGAAAACAACGATGTCTATCTCTTCGGCCTCCACGTAGGCCTTTATCTCATCCAGCTTGCCCGAGCCCACGAATGTGGCCCGGTCCGGGTGTTGTAGCTTCTGGGTAAACACCTCCTTCACAATACCGCCCGCGGTATCCACCAGGAATGCCAATTCCTCCAGGTATTCCTGTTCTTTCTCTTCGCTGTCCTGCGGAAGAACGATCCCCACCAATATAGCGGTTTCTGGCTGTATAGCGGTGTCAAAAATCTCTTGTCTTGCCATGTAGTAAAAAATAAAGTATGCAAATTAAAGTCATCCGGTGCTCGTTTGGGCACCTCACACAACACGTGATGCGGCGGGATATTACATGGCTTTTCGGTAATTAACAAAATGCAAAGGTAAAGGTTTTTGGTAAAAGCACGTAATTTCGTGAAATAACACTGCACCTGGCTGCCTCACCGCGCTCAAACCTATTAAAGACAAATTTGTCTTTAATAAGAAGCTTTTCGTATCTTTGACGGATTGATCGGAGCGAACGGCCGTACGTTAATGGCAAAAGTGATGCGATGGAAAACAGAAAGAACATATCGGACATTGGCGATATCAAACTGCTGGTAGACAGCTTTTATGACAAAGTACGCAAAGACGACCTGCTGAAAGACATCTTCAACAATGTGATCCAGGACCGCTGGCCGGAACACCTGGAAAAGATGTACCGGTTTTGGCAGACCGTGCTACTGGGCGACCACACCTACTTCGGCAGCCCTTTCGTACCGCATGCCGAATTGCCCGTAAAAAAAGACCATTTCGACCGCTGGATGAAGCTGTTCGCAGAGACCGTTGACACCTACTTTGTCGGCGAAAAAGCAGAACGTGCAAAGTGGCAGGGCGACCGGATGGCGGAAATGTTTCTCTATAAAATTGAATACTATAGAAACAACGCCGCCAAGCCGCTGTTATAATCCCTATAGCAACAAGTACGTCATGGGTGGATTCAAACTAAAACGTGTATATGAGGCCCCTTCGGAAGCGGACGGCTACCGCTTACTGGTAGACCGGCTATGGCCGCGGGGACAGCGAAAGGACACTGCCCAACTCGATGAATGGAATAAGGATATTGCCCCTTCACCAGCCTTACGCAAATGGTTTGGCCACCAACCGCAACGCTTCGACGCCTTTTCAGCGCAATACCGCGAGGAACTTATGGCCAAGTCGGCCAATCTCGACCGCTTACGCGAGATCGCGAAGAAAAAGAAAGTGACCTTATTATACGCGGCAAAAGACGACCAGCACAACCATGCCGTGGTGCTAAAACAAGTATTGGATTCTTAACCGCAACACGATGACAGACCGAGTCAAGCCCTTAAAGAGAGACCCGCATCTTAAAGCGGTAAGCCGCGACCACCACGATGGCCTGTTGCTATGCTGGAAAATCAGGGAGGGTTTCAAGCGGGAGATCGATATTTCCCGAATCAAACGGTACACCGACTGGTTTTGGGCTTCCCATTTAGTCGACCATTTTGCGATCGAAGAAAGATACATCTTCCCCATCCTCGGCGCCGACCACGAGCTGGTAAAGAAAGCACTCAGCGAGCACCGCCGACTAAAGCGGCTGTTTGCTGACGATACCGAAGTCTGGCGCTCGCTCAACTTGATTGAGGAGGAACTGGATAGCCACATCCGTTTCGAAGAGCGGGTGTTGTTCAACGAAGTGCAAAAGGTCGCTACGGCTGAACAACTGGCGTTGGTAGACAAGCACCATAACCACCATGCGCTCTGCGACGATTGGGAAGACGAATTTTGGGTCAAACCGACGAATGCCATGGGCAAATAGCACCACGATGTGACGGCCAGAACTACTTCCGAATGCTCCCCATCAGGGGATCGGTTATACTGGGTTGGCCGGTCTCTACATGCCCCGCAAAACGTTGGTAGAAACCCGGGAAGCCCGTCACCTCGACCGCGACATCATACCAACCACCCGTAGCACGCACATCGAGCCAAAGGGGTTTCCCCTCATTCGTCAGGTACCTGCCCCCCGCGTACGAGACGTCACGTACGTGCAGCGCCAGGTCGCTTGGGGAACTGCCCACCACTTTTAACTTTCCGGTATCTGCATCGCCCGCTACGGCCACCCCCGCATCCGGGTCATCCGCATTGCCTTTAAATTCGCAGAAAAAGCCGTTCGGACCATGCACCTGCAGATGGTACACCCCATCCCCGAAGTTGGCTAGCGGCCAGTGGTAATCGAGCGGTTCCCCTTCGCTGACAGCGAAATTCCACGTCCGGCCGGGCTGTTTATCCGGTGTACAAGGCACCAAGGTATGCACCCGGAAGGGTACCCCTACCGGTTTTGTTTTTGACAAGCCCCCGCTGGCCGCAAACCGGATGGTCAGGTGCTTGCGGTCTTTATCCAGCCTGGCCGTTACCTGCAGGTTGTACGGCAGTGCACATGCCGGCTTCGTTCCCGGCTCTTGTTGTGGCCATTGCGGCGCAGTGGGGTCAACCCGGGTGTAATTTCCGGGCAACCCTTTCGTCTTTGCCGAAAAAATACGCTCCACGTAAGCATCTCTGCCCAATGCCCCCACCACTGGAGCTTCCACGCCGGCGGCAGGCCTGAATACGGATGTCATGTCGCCGCATACCAATCGTCGCCAGTCACTGATGTTGGTTTCCTTAATTGGTTTGCCGGTCTTTTTCTCTAGGAAGTGTTCCAAAAACTGCAATGGCGAAGTGAGGTCAAACACTTCCGAGTTGACCCACCCGCCTTTAGACCAAGGCGACGCCACCACCATCGGCACCCGGAACCCGAGCCCGATAGGGCTCTCCAATGTTGCTTCGGCATCACCGGAACGTACTCGCTCCTGTGCGGTGGTAACATACTCATCGGCCGTATCTATCCCTCTTGCAACCGCCCCATCGCCACCATCGGGATGTGGTGGTACGAAGGGCGGCACGTGGTCGAAGTAGCCATCGTTTTCGTCGTACGTCAACACGAAAATCGTCTTTTTCCATACTTCGGGGTTTTTCGTTAGGATATCCAGCGCTTCGGAGACATACCAAGCTCCGTACCACGGTGCGCCGGGGTGGTCCGAAAAATTGCACGGTGCCGCCAGCCATGAAACGGTGGGCAGCGTACCCGCGGTTACGTCTTTCCGGAATTGATGGAAAATATCTCCCCTCGGCACCTGCACGTGCTTTTCTCCTTCCTCATCGGTATAATGGATGGTTTCCAACCGGTGGTAGTCGGGGTCTTCGGTATTGGTGGCAAATGCGCGCCGGTGAATTTCGCGCTCCACTTCGGGCAGTGTTTCGAAATTATCAGCCGTATATTTTTCCAAATCCGCTTTCAATTGGGCTAGCTGCGCCCTTTTCTTTTGCTGCACATCATCGCCATCCTTACCCCCGGCGAGTTCATTTTCTAGCAACGTCGCCAATTGCTCCAGATGCGTCCGGTGCGCAGGGTGGAAGCGCACGTGGTATTGCCGGTGGAACTCTAAATTATTGTTTGTAAAGTTACCCAACCAATCTTCTTCCTCACCTTCGAAACCGACAGGTAGGCTCAGTTCATTCTGGTAAACACGCCACGATACACCGGCCTCCTGCAGTCGCTCGGGGTAAGTTTTCCAACCCAACCCTTTATAGACCATCTGTCCATTCTCCACATGGGCCACCGAGTTTCCATTGCGTGGCTCCTCTCGAACCGTCCCTGACCAGAAATAGGATCGGTTTGGACTTGTTCCCGTAAGGGATGAACAGAAATGTTGGTCGCATACGGTAAAAGCATCCGCAAACGCATAATAAAAGGGGATGTCTTGCCGGTCGTAATACCCCATGGTGAGCGGCATAGGCCGGTACTCGGGGTTGCCTGCCCGTTTCGCTTCCAGCCAGGTATCCATTTTTCCGTCATTCCGTGCGTACACCATATCTTTCCAGCCATGTGGTAAGGACCCCATCCAGGTGGCCTTGGTGTTCTTGATGTCGAGCCGGAACGGGGCATACGTCTCGCCCTTCGCATTGCTCTGGGCCCAAACGGGCAGCCCATTGGGCAGGGTAATGGCCCGCGGGTCATTGAAACCCCGCACGCCACGCAAACTCCCAAAACAATGGTCGAACGAGCGGTTTTCCTGCATCAGGAATACGATATGCTCGGCATCGAGGTACGTGCTCCCCGCCGGCGCGTCGATGGCCAATGCCCGTTGGATGGAGGGCGGCAGCGTATGGGCCGCCGCGGCACCCGCTAGCAGTGCAGCTTTTTTCAAGAATGATCGTCTGGAGTCCATGGTCGCTAATTTGCAAACGAAATAACGAAATATTTGGTGACCACTCAATTAAAAACAGATAAAATTGCACATACTTCTTATATTAGCCCAACTTACCGATTAAATGTTGGTTTTACGATTACCGCGTTCGGGCTTACCAGACGAACGGACGCAGGTGATAAATGGACATATACTTAAATGAACAAAACAATTTTTACCCTAATCGCCGCCACCCTCTTGTGGAGCTGCCAGCAAAAAACGGCCAATTTGCCAACCAAGGAGATGGACCCTGCCAAAACCGCCGAGCTGGCCGCCACGATCGAAGCGCAGGTAACCCCCCAGCTGGATAGTGGCCTCACCCTGAAATTGTGGGGCATCGACTCGCTGGTCATTTCGCCCATTGCAATCGATATCGATGATCATGGACGGCTCTTCTATACCACTACCGACCGGCAGAAAAATTCGGAGTTCGATATCCGCGGCCATCGTGCCTGGGAAATCCCATCCATCGGTTTCCAAACCGTTGAAGACCGACGGGCATTCCTACACGAGGAGTTATCGCCGGCGAACAGCGCGCGCAACACCTGGCTGGCCGACCTCAACGGCGACGGTTCGCACGACTGGCATGACCTCACCATAGAGAAAGAAAAAGTATATCGGGTGGAGGATATCTCCGGCGATGGCGTGGCGGACCGGTCGCAATTGGTGGTCCACGATTTCCACGAGGAGATTACCGATGTGGCAGGGGGAGTTTTCGCCGATGGCGATGACCTCTACCTTGCCGTAGCGCCCGACTTGTGGCGGCTCACCGACACGGATGGTGACGGTATACCCGATAAAAAGACCTCCATTTCCCATGGCTATGGTGTGCATATCGGCTTCGGTGGCCACGGCATGTCGGGTGTGAAGATGGGTCCCGATGGCCGCCTGTATTGGCAAATCGGCGATATCGGATTCAATGGCGAAGGGGCCGACGGCACGAAATGGGAACACCCCAATTCGGGCGTTATTGCCCGGGCCAACCCCGACGGCAGCGATTTCGAAATCTTTGCCCACGGCCTGCGCAACACCCACCAGTTTGTGTTTGACGAATATGGTAACATCATCAGCGAAGATAATGACGGCGACCACCCCGGCGAGAAGGAGCGCTTGGTATACATTGTCAACGGGTCGGATGCCGGCTGGCGGAGCAACTGGCAATACGGAAAATACAGCGATCCGGACAATAACAGCTATAAGGTGTGGATGGATGAGAAGATGTACCTGCCGCGCTTCGAAGGCCAAGCAGCATACATTACGCCCTGTATCAGCAATTTCGTGAGCGGTCCTGCCGGCGTGGTCTACAACCCCGGTACCGCCCTGGGCCCACAATATAAACAGACCTTTTTCGTGGCAGAGTTCGTGGGCAACCCGGCCAACTCTGGCGTACACAGTTTCAAGCTCAACCCGAAGGGAGCCACTTTTGAGCTCGGCGAACATAAGAAGGTACTGGGGGGCGTTTTGGCTACCGGCCTTGACTTCGGACCCGACGGCGCACTGTACGTGGCCGACTGGATTGACGGGTGGGATACCCACGATTATGGCCGCATCTGGAAAATGGACGATGTCGATGGGGCCACGCAGGCCATCCGTGCGGAAGTAAAAGAACTGCTCGCCGCCAGCTTCGGGGACAAAAGCGAAGCGGAGCTGGGCGACCTACTTCACCACGACGACATGCGCATCCGCCAAAAGGCCCAATTCGCACTGGTGGAGCGGGACAGCAAAGGGCTGGAAGCCTTCAAGCAGGCGCTTGCGCAAACCCACAGCCAGCTCGCCCGCGTACATGCCATCTGGGGCATTAGCCAACTGGCGCGTCAGGATGAGCAGCATGCTGCCCTCCTCATTCCTCTCTTGCAAGATGGCGATCCGGAAATACAGGCACAGGCCGCCAAGTGGCTGGGTGATATCAAGTATAAACCCGCTGGCGCGGAGCTCATTCCCTTATTGGAGGACCGACACATACGCCGGGTTCGTTTTTTTGCGGCCGAAGCTTTAGGACGTATCCAGTATGAACCTGCAATTCAACCGCTCATCATGATGCTCTGGACCAATAACGATGAAGACGCTTACCTGCGACATGCCGGCACACTGGCTTTGGCCCGCATCGGCAATGCCGACCCCTTGCTGGCGCTCGTCCGCAACCATTCGCCGGCGCTGCGTATTGCCGCCGTAGTAGCTCTGCGCCGTATGCGCGACCCGGGCATCGCCCGTTTCCTCCTCGACCGCGATGAATTTGTCGTCACCGAAACCGCCCGCGCCATCAACGACGACCTTTCTATCGAAGAGGCCCTCCCCGCCTTGGCTTCCCTGCTCAATACAACACCATTCTCCAATGAGGCGCTCATCCGCCGCATCATCAATGCCAACCTTCGGGTGGGTGACGAAAAAAATTTACACGAACTTCTCCAATATGCCCAAAATGGCAGCAACCCTGCCCCCATGCGGGCCGAAGCCCTGGCGGCGTTGAGCACGTGGGCCAAGCCTTCCCTGGTCGATCGGGTAGATGGCAGATACCGCGGTGTTATGGAGCGCGATGTGGACGCACTGAAAAGCCAAACAGCCAGCACGTACATCCACCTCCTCACCGACAAAGACCTCGCCGTACGCCTCAGTGCCGCCAAGGCTATCCACAAGCTCGGTATCCAGCAAGCCGCTCCGGCCTTATTGGCCGGCCTCAAAGGCGATAAGGAAACCGCCATGCGCGTAGAATGCCTGTCAGCCCTGGTGGCCCTCGAAACAACCCAGCAAGAAGAGGCCATCAAATTTGCATTGGCCGACCGTGAAAAGTCGTTGCGCGTGGCGGCGCTTGACCTGCTGGAAAACATGGCCATTCCTAAACCGGTGATGGTCGATCTGTTGGCAGACGTCATCGACACCAAAACAATCGAGGAAAAACAGGCCGCCATCATCACACTAGGTAAAATACCGGTAGCACATTCAGAAGCACTTTTCAACACGCTGCTTGATGACATGGAAGCGAACCGCTTAAGTCCGGAGGTTTACCTCGAACTTGGCGAAGCGATCGATAGCACCCATGCCGAATCGCTAACCGCGCGTTACAAAGCCATTACCCAACACTTCTCGACCGACCAGCTTATGGCCTCGTATGCCAGCAGCCTCCGAGGGGGTGATGTCCGGCGGGGCCGTCGTGTCTTCTTCCAGCACCAGCAGGCACAGTGCATGAAATGCCATGCCTATGACGACCGCGGAGGCAACGCTGGCCCGCAGCTCAATGGCGTGGCCGACCGCCTCACCCGCGAACAGCTACTCGAATCGATTATCGACCCCGGCAAGCGCATCGCACCGGGCTACGGCATCGTGATGCTGGTACTGAACAACGGGGAGCAACTATCGGGTATATTCCAAGGGGAGGATGAAACTGGCGTAAAAATCAGAAAGGGGCAAGCTCCCGATCGGATTATCCCCCACAGTGACATCAAAGAAAAGACGTTCTCCCCATCCAGTATGCTGGATATGAAGGGCATCCTATCCAAACGCGAAATCAGGGATGTGGTTGCCTTTCTGGCTACGCTGAAAGGAGATAATAAGTAAAAGACGAGAAAGCAGCCGTAGGAGCTGCAATCACACGCCTTGTGCGGCCGCTTCGTCAATAAACCACGTTACGCGGCCTTCCTCACTCCTGTCGATGAGCTGGGCAGGATACCGTTCGATGTTGCGCTCACCGCGCAGCACCTCGCGCAGTGCTTCCGCCTTATTGGCACCGTAAGCAATTACCGCCACCTTAGCCGCTTGGTTGACCACCGGTATGGTCAGCGTAATGCGGTACATATCTTGTGGGGCGAGGAAATAGGCGGCCACCCATTTGTCATATTCATGGAGCACCCCGGTATTGGGGAACCACGACGCCGTATGGCCATCGCCCCCCATCCCCAATAGCACCAAGTCAAAGCGCCCCGCAGGTTGGAGGTGGCTGTGCAGTGCTTTTTCATACTGTACTGCAAAATCAGCCGGCGAAGTGCCGTCGGCCCACATCGGGAAAATCTGTTCTTTCGGTACCGGCACGTGGTCCAGCAGCGTCTCAAAGGCCATCCGGGCATTGCTCCGGTCATCGGCCAAGGGCACCCACCGCTCATCGCCCCAGAAAACGAACACCTTTTGCCAGTCCACCGCATCGCGATAAGGCGCCGTGGTTAGCAGTTTATACAGTTCCACGGGCGACGAGCCGCCGGTAAGGGCTACAGTAAATCGGCCGTTTTTGTCAATCGCCTCGCTAGCCACTTCTAGGAATAGTTGCGCAGCAGCTTCATTCAGCTGCCCCAAATCGTTGAATTTCTTAATCATGACTTTCTACTTTTACCAAAAGACTTATGTATGCAAGTTCAGCGCCCAGATGTGCCCTTGCCGGGCAATCAGCGCTTCAGCACTTTCGGGGCCCCATGTCCCCGCAGCATAATTCGGGAAATCCAGGGAATCGCGGCTTTCCCATGTTTCCAGTATGGGCGTAATTACATCCCATGCCTCTTCCACCTGGTCAGACCGCATATACAATGTGGTATCCCCACGCATGGCATCCAGTAGTAAGGTTTCGTAGGCCTCGGGGGTCTGTGTGGAACATGTATCGTAATCAAACACCAT
Organism: Parapedobacter flavus; assembly: GCF_035818675.1. Lineage (NCBI taxonomy): Bacteria > Pseudomonadati > Bacteroidota > Sphingobacteriia > Sphingobacteriales > Sphingobacteriaceae > Parapedobacter > Parapedobacter flavus. The sequence continues at coordinate 13,000 of NZ_JAYKZZ010000032.1, read as the reverse complement.
CTCCGCGGGGTTCAAGCTCATTTCCAGCCCCTGTTTCTTGGCTGTAAAGCGCAGCCTGATGTCCATCGTAGGCTGTATATTGATGGTGAGCCGGTTGGGCATCAGGTTGCCCGCCTGCGACGATGAAAAAGTAGAGTGCGGCACCGGCCGGAACTGGATGGTGATCGACGAGGTTTTCTCCTGCATCCGCTTGCCGGTGCGCAGGTAAAAGGGAACCCCTTGCCACCGCCAGTTGTCGATAAACAATTGAACCGCCGCATACGTTTCTACGTTCGATTTGGGGTCTACCCCCGGCTCCTCGCGGTAGCCCGGCACCTGTTTACCCCCTATCCAGCCGGGGCCGTATTGACCCCGAACGGCATATTTGTGCACTTCTTCCGGTTTCAAGCGTCGGATTGCGCGCATCACATCCACCTTGCGGTTCCGTATCTCTTCAGCCTGGAACGAGATCGGCGGCTCCATAGCCACCATGCAGAGCACCTGCAACAAGTGGTTTTGTATCATATCGCGCAGCGCTCCCGAATTTTCGAAATAACTGCCCCGATCTTCCACACCCACCTTTTCAGCGACTGTAATTTGAATATAGTCGATGTAATTTCGATTCCACAGCGGCTCAAACAGTGCGTTGGCAAAGCGGAAGGCCAATATATTCTGTACCGTTTCCTTGCCCAGATAATGGTCTATGCGGTAAATCTGCTCCTCCTGGAATGTCCGTCCCAACAGCTCGTTCAGTGCCACCGCCGTCTCCTTGTTGTAACCAAACGGTTTTTCCACAACGATCCGGTCCGATTCCGGCACATCGGCAAGCTTGTACTTGTTGATGTTTAGGGTGGCCGACTCGATAAACTGTGGCGCTATCGACAGGTAAAACAGTCGGTTGGCGCGTGCCCCCCATTCCTTATCGAACGCATCAAGCTGGGCACCAAGTCCCTCGTAAGCCGCCGGGTCGTTGATGTTCGACTCAAAATACGAAATGGTCGTCTTGAATTGGTCCCACTGCTTTTCATCGGGCTTGCCTTTCCGGGAAAACTCCACCAATCCGTTGTGCAGGTGCTCGCGGTACGTATCGTCACCGAGTTTGGTGCGTCCCAGGCCGATGATGGCAAATTTCTCGGGCATCCACCCATCGATATACAGGTTGTAAAATGCCGGTATTAATTTTCTTTTAGTAAGGTCTCCCGTGCCACCGAAGATGACAATAACCGTGGGGGCCAGCTTTTTATTTGACTTCATGTTGAATTAAATACTCCTTATTCTCACTTGTTTTCCGTTTCACTATCACCTGCCCGCGTTAGACGTTTTTCCAGTGCAATAACCTTTTGCAGTCGCCGTTCAAAACGCTCGCCACCGTCGTACTCCGCTTGTAGAAAAGCGGTTGCCAGCTCCCAGATCAGCATCGGACCGATAACCCGTCCGCCCAGGCAAAGCAGGTTCATATCGTCGTGCTCCACCCCCTGGCGGGCCGAGTAGGTCTCCGTAATCAATGCGGCACGCACGCCGGGTATCTTATTGGCTGCCACCGATACGCCCACACCGCTGCCGCATACCGCGATACCGCGGGCCACTTCATGGTTGGCCACAGCATGAGCCAACGGCACAATGATATCCGGATAGTCGTCTGTGGGGTCGTATGCCTTCGCGCCATAATCGTGCACCTCATACCCAGCTTCAATCAGCTTCGCCATCAGTTGTTCCTTCTGTTCCAAACCGGCGTGATCTGCTGCAATCCCTACTGTCTTCATCAATGGGCAAATTTTAAGCTGTCGCTGGCGCTCTTACGCCTTGCGAAACTGGCGATGAAGATAGCCAAAAAATCAATTTTCGGTAGAAAATATGCCTTTTTATTTTGAAAATGATTGTGCCGTGTCCTTTTTCGAGACAGCGTAACTGTAAACAATCACCTAACCCTTCACCCAACCCATCAGCGCCTTACTACGGTCGGCGAGCCAGTCGAACCCGGTAGCGCCCTCAGGCTTGGCAAACAGCTTGGAGCCCAGCCCTACGGCACTCACCCCGGCACCGAACCAACTGGAAATGCTTTCTTCCGTCGGATTTACCCCGCCAGTGGGCATGAACCGCATGGTGGGAAACAGCGGCTTAATGGATTTGAGGAACCCCGTCCCCAGCGCATCCCCGGGGAAGAGCTTCACCAACGGTGCGCCGAGGTCTTCGGCCATGCTGATTTCTGTCGGTGTCATGCAGCCCGGTACCCACAGGATGCCGCGCTTCAGGGTCACCTCCGCAATCTCCGGCTTTACCACGGGGCTCACGATAAACCCGGCTCCCATCTCGACGTAGGCCGTAGCCATCGCGGCGGTTTTGATTGTCCCGATACCCAGTAATAGATCGGGCCAATGCTCCCGCTGGTAGGCGAGTAGCTGCGAGAAGTTTTCCGGGGCCTGTTCGCCGCGGTTCACAAATTCAAAAACCCGGATGCCACCCGCATAGCAAGCGTTTACCACTTCTATGCAGGTCTGTATGTCATCGTTATAATAAACCGGCAGTACCGGATATTTTAATATGTGGTCAAGTATATTTTTCATTTTTGATAGCCAATATCTAGTGTCTGATGTCTGTCGTTTAGTGTCTATTGTCTGTCGTCTACTCCCTACAAATCACCGTTACCGAAATCCCCTTTCACAAACAGTTTCCTGAACCCGGCAGCCGTCGCCGTATCCACAACCCCTTGTCCGTCTTTCTCCGCAACCAGCGCATAAATCAGTCCGGCCATAAACGCATCGCCGCTGCCGATACGGTCTACCACTTCGTTGGTCTCCTGTATGGCCGACATAAAATCGCCGCCATGCGTATGGTAAGTACCGTACAACAGGTTATGGGTAGCCGAATCCATAAAGCGGAACGTATAGGCCACGTGTTTGCATTGGGGCAGCCGCTCTAACACTTCACGCGCCGATTCCTTCGCCTGTTCGAAATACGTATCGGATGGGGTATCCCGTCCCAGCGTTTCGAGCACCGGCGTTCCCAGCATCTTATTCGCCGCCCAGATATTGCCCATCACCACGTCGCAATACCGAAGCAGTTCAGGCATCACCTCAATCGGCTGCTTGCCATAGTTCCACAGTTTATTGCGGTAGTTGAGATCTACCGACACCACCCGTCCTTTACGGCGTGCCGCTTCGAGGGCTTCCTTGCATACTGCGGCGAGCGACTCGTTGAGGGCCGGCGTAAGGGCGCTCCAGTGGAACCACGTATAACCATCGAGTACCTCGTCCCAATCGATAGCTCCCGGCTGCAGCTGGCTGAAGGCCGAATATTTCCGATCGTACACCACCTCGCCTTTGGTAAGTCCGTTTGCCGAGAGCAGGAAATAGAGCCCTAGCCGATCGCCCTCCAGCAACGTGGTGGATACATCCACACCAAGCGCCGCCAGGCCGCCCAGCGCCTGTGCAGCGAGTTCATTATCGGGCATCCGGCTCAGGTAGCTGCACGGTACGCCCCACTGGGCCAGCGATGCCACGACATTGGCTTCAGAGCCGGCGGGGAAAACGGCCACGGCACTATCTTTTTCCAAAAATGAGGCGCCTGTTGAACTGAGCCGCAACATCAGCTCGCCGAAAGAAAGTATTCGATGTTTACTCATGGGGTGCTAAAGTAGTATTTAAAGTACGAAACAGGAAACGCAACATGCGAAATACGCCCCAAAATCTACGCATACGTTTTCGTTACACGTCTTCGTCGACTTGGCTACGCTTCCTCTTCGGCGGGCTGTTGGCCGAGAAACTCCTGGTAGGGGTCGCCCGGATACAACACCGCATTGCTATTGTGCCCGAAAGGGATATCCGGGTTGAACAGCTCTTCCAACGTGTGGCGCAGAAACTCCACGAACCGGGCCTTGGTATCCTCCAGTCCGGCACCCTCCACCACGAACCCACTGCGGCCACCCATGTAAAACAACGAACCCTCGTTGCGGAGTTTCCGGGCCACGTAGAGGTTCGGCTCCACGCCGGCGGTGCCCGTTACCTGTTCATACAACAAGGTATAAAACAAGGTTTGTATCATGGCCTTGTTGCTCTTGGCCGATGCAGGGGCAAACAACGTTTCATAACCGCTGAACTTCAGTTCGTCGCGCCCCGTTTTGTAGTCCACAACCCGTGTTTTCCCGGCAACCACATCCACGCGGTCGATGATACCGTAGAGGCAGATGGTCTTTTCTTCTCCACACACCGTAATCGGAAACTCGATGGCATAATCGCGGTCATTCTCGAGCTCCACGATGTGCAACGGTGCCACCTCGCTGGCATCGTGCCGCAGAAACACGGCTGCGTATTCCGTGGCGATCTTCAGGAGAATGCGGTGCATGCTGTTCGGTGTGAGGTGCTTGCCGTCGGGCAGCTTCAGCTCCTTGGCCAGCGCACCGAGGCATAACTGTGGCAGTTGGGCGATCTGTTGCCGGATATGGGCGGCTTCGATGGTTTCGTGTTGCGTGCGCAGCCGTTCGTATACCGTCTGCATGGCGCCATGCACCACAGAGCCCAGCCTATTCAGCTCAAATTCTTCCGATACCTTCGGTGGTTCCTTGATTTCGGCGATGTACTTCAGGAAGAACAACAAGGGCGACTGCAGGTAGGTAGTGAGGCCCGAGGCCGACAGCCGCAGGCGGTCGGGCGCATCCACATCCACATAGCGTTGCATCTGCTGCCACACGTTGCCGGTTTTGGCTACCGTCACCGGATTGGGTGGCGATACGGTCCGCACCGGTTGCCGCTGTACCCGATGATGGTACGTCAACCTGCTTTCGAAAGCCAGCTGCCGCACGAACCTGCTCACCTCGCCGCTGTTGCCCTCGTCTACGACCTGGTTATATACCACGGTGATCCGTTGGGGGTGCTGCAATAAGCGATAGAACAGGTATGCCGAAAGGGCATCCTGGTTTTCGAGCACCGGCAGGCCGTGTGCGCGGCGGATGGAGTCGGGGATAAACGTAGGGGCAGCGGTAATTTTCGGCAATGCGCCCTCGTTGGCCCCGATAATGAACACCTCGTCGAAATCGAGGCAACGGCTCTCCAGCAGCCCCATGATCTGTATGCCGTTCAACGGCTCGCCCTCGATGGGTGCGCTGACACTTTGCAATGCTTTCTGGATGAGCGCACAGGCGAAATCGACCGAGAGGTCGGGGTGACTGGCGAGTCCTTCGTGCAGCAGGTTGAGGGTCTTCTTGGTGGCCAGCAGAAGGGCTGCCTCGATATGCTGCAAAGCCTTGTCGCGTTGCCGCTGTTCGAGCACGCCTTCGAGCAGCCCATGCAACGCCTGGAGCAGCGCCCCGCTGTTTTTCCGCTCGGTAAAAAAAGCAGGATAGCTGCCCGAGCTGAGCGGCAGCGCCTGGGCGGGCACGTCCAGCCATTGGTTTTCATTGATCAGCTGTTGGATGCTTCGCCGTTCCGCGGCGGCCACCCCGCACAGGGGGTGGGCCAAAACCGCCGCCACATCGAGATGGTGCGCGGCCCCGGCGCCGTGGGTGGCGTAGTACTGCTGGATACGCAGCCAGAGGTCGATGTAGCCGAAGAGTGTCGACTGCACCAGCGGGTACCCTACCGTCACGTTGAAGTCGGCCCCTTCCGGCAGACTTTGCAGCAGCGGTATCAGCAGGCGCTCGTCGGCCAGGATGATGGCTGTACGGGTTGGCGAAGCCATTCCCGCCGCAGCCGTGGGCAACCATGCAGACAGCATCTTGGCTTGGGCCACCGCACCCGAGGCAGCGACCACATCCAAGCGGCTGGTCTTCGTGGCCAATACGGACGGGAAGTCGCCCAAGGCATTTTTCAGCCCATGCTGCCCGATATTCCTGCGCAGGAAGAGACCCGCCTCCTGCAAGTCATCATTTGTATAATATTGGTCGCCATCGAAATAGAAAAGCGCCTTACCGGCTTCCTGCCACTGGGTGAACAATTTTATTTCGCAGCGGCTAAGGGCGTTGAAGCCCACGAAAACCACCTGTTTATAGGCTTCGATAAACTGCGGGTTGGCAGCGTGTCCTTCCGCGAGGTCGCGGTACGTCGTTGCCGAGGTGGTGAGCCCCTGCTGGGCCAACTCCGCTTTAAACTGGCGGTATAACCGCGGCAGGCGCCCCCACAGCTGCAGGAACTTCTGCTGTATGGCGGTTTGCTTACCCACGGAAAATGACTCCCAGAACTGCCGCATGAAACGCTGCTGCTCGGCCGAGAGGTGGGGAAACCGCTGCTGGAGGAGGGCGATGTCGCGCAGCTCAGCATACACCTCGCCGGGGTCTACCAGGTCATAGTCCAGCTGGGCGAAGTCGGATAGGATGGTCTCCGCCAGCGAATAGAACGCATCCGGGGTTTCTTCGGGCAGGCCCTCATCGCGCAGCAGTCCGTTGTGCAGGCGGTGCAGGATAAAAAACTGCGCAAGCACATTGCCTTGCGGCAGGGTGGCCGACTGGGCGAAAAATTCCTGCACGGTGAAAAACGCCGGGCTCCACAACGGTTTACCCGCGAGGTCTGCCAGGTGCTTGCGCAAGAATACGGCGGGCCGTTTGTTGGTCAGCACCACGGCCACGTCTTTTAGGTCGTCGCCAAAGCGCGACAACAGGTCGGCAGCTACTTGTCGAAGAAAGGGCGCGGCGCTCATATCGCGATTAATTTATTCAATGTTCCGTAATACACATACCCTTTTACATTGGGCATACCCAGTTGGCGGAGCACCAGTTGGTAGTCGGCCACCTGTTTGCGGTGGGCATCATCTTCCTGCTGGGTGAATTTAAAGTCAACCACAATGGTTTCATCCTTACCCACCAGCACCTTATCCGGGCGTAAGGTCCGCCCATTGGATAGGATAATGGGCTGTTCGTTCCAGTGCAGGTAGTCGCCCCCATACCACGCCTGTAATTGCGGATGCTCCCAGGTGGCTAGGGCGAGGGCCCGCAGTTCATCCCGCTCTTCGCCCTGTAACAAGCCCTGCGCCTGCAGGTTATCCAGCGCGGCGTCCAATCCGGCCATATCGGTTACGGCAGCCATCAGCTCATGGAGGAGCTGCCCGTGCCGCCTGGCGGTTTCGCGCCGCACCATATCCAATTCGGCATGCATTTCGGGGCGCACCAACTCGGCCTTCAGCCTGCCCGACGTGGGGTAATGGTCAAACGAGAAGTCTCCTTCCGGGCCTTCCGAACCGCCATCGGCGCGCCCAGCAGTTGGTTCGCCCAACCGTATCCCCTGGTTAAACGCCACGCCCAGTTGGTCCGCATGGTGCTGCAGCACTTCCAGCAGCAGGTCGCCCGCCACCAGCGTGTTGATTTCATCTGCCCCTTTTATACCGGGCGCCGTTACATACAGGTGCTTCCGCGTGCGGGTGGTGGCTACATAAAGCGTGTTGAGCGCATCCATGTAGTTGAAGAGCATCTCCTCAAAGTAGGCCTTATAAAGCGACGACTTACCGAGGTCACTTTTGTATTTAACCGGCGTTTTATCCAGCAACGCATACGGGGTGTCCGCCGTACCCACCCAGAAATGACCATTCGGCTTGCCATCTATGGCCCACGCACAAAAAGGAATCATCACCACGTCAAAGGCCAGCCCTTTCGATTTGTGAACGGTGATCACTTCCACGGCGTCGGCATCGGTGCTGGCGGGAAGGGCCTTGTCTATGCCCTCCTCTTCCCAATACGCCAAGAAGGCTGGTATGCCGCGCTCGCCACCGGTCGCGAAGCCCGCCACCATATCGCGGAACGCAAAGATATAGGGGAGGTGCTGGGGCAGCGCGTGCAGTCCGTAGGCACCGATCAAGGTTTCGATTAGTTCGACCAGCGGCAGCTGCATCCATATCGGCCCCTGTTCGCAAAGCGGCTCCGGCAGCAAGCCAGCCAGGCCACCCAAGCCACCCGCGCAGATGTGCAGCCAATCATCGGCCGCTACCGGTTTACCGTGCAGTTGGTTATACAGCAATATGCAGTTGGCCCGGTATAGTGCCGCGTCCGAGACACCCCCCACGAGTGCCCGCAGCGTATCCACCAGCAGCCGTATGGCCGGGTTGTTGGCGAGTGTCAGCGCCTCGCCGGAAATCACATCGAATGAAACACCGGTCTCCCGTTGCCGGTCGAGCAGGAATTGGATAACTTCGCGAGCCTCGTTGTTGGTCCGCACGAGGATGCCCACTTGGCGGGGCGTATATGTCCCGGCGGCCAGGCAGCCGGTTAGCGTATCGGCCATGCGTTCCAATGCCTCTGTTTTCACGGCACTCGGGCGGTGGCTGTTGCTGTTTACCTCGATAAAGTCGACCTGTACAGTCCCTCCCGCCCTATCGGCACGTGGGGGCAACTGTTGGGTACTATCGTGGTAGGCGCGGATGATCGTATCGTGGTTGCCGGACGGTTTCCACCATTGTTCATACCGCTCTGCCCCCAGTTCCTTCAGCACGCGGTCGTTCAGCCGTTGCTGCAGCCAGGCCGGCGCATGTTCAAAAACCAGGTTGTTGAAGGCCACGATGCGTTCGTGGCTGCGGTAGTTAGTATCGAGCGTTTCCTGTCGGATCAGCGACGCCGTGTCGGCCACGTTAAATGCCTGCCCGATCTGCCGTTCGGCGCGGTCGAGCAGGATACGCCAGTCGCCGCTGCGCCAGCGGTAGATGCTTTGTTTCACATCGCCCACCACGAGGTGTTCGTGGTGCTGGCCCGTCGCGTTGCCCATGGCGTTGATGAGCAGCGGCCGCAGGTTATCCCATTGCCTTTTCGAGGTATCCTGGAACTCATCGAAGAGAAAATGCCGGAAACGGCTACCCGTTTTCTCCCAGATGAAGGTAGGGTCGCCCGATTCGTTGGTGCCGATGCTGCTCAGGAGGATCTGGGCGTCGCTGATGAGTTGTGCGGCGTTGTCGTGCCGCCATTCGGCCAGCAGCGCACTCATTTCCTTAAGCAGCCGCAGGTAATACAAATTTTCATCGATGGCCTTGGCCAGGTAATAGTCGGGCGCCTGTTCGGCATATAGCGTTTGCAGCTGGTGGAGCAGGGGATTCAGCACGCCGTACAGCGCTGCCATGCCGGCATCCAGGCCACTTTTCTGCCATTCGTTGGGTTCATCGATGTATTTCCCTAACTTTTTGATAACATCTGCGGGGTCTTCTGCCGAAAACCGATCCAGCTTACCGAGGTAGTTGCGCGATTTACCGGCCAGGTCCATCACATCCACCCCCGACTTGCTGAACGCATCGGCTGCCGCCTTGAGCAACTGCCCGAACGCATCTTCGAACTGCTTGATGGCTGCTTTGCAATAGCGGTCGAGGTTGGTGAAGAGCTCCTGCGCCGGAATGCGGGATATGGCCTTGTCGAAGTCCTGGAAATCCTCCTTAAAAATTTCCGAGGCCAACTCGCTCAGCGCCCAGCGGTAGTTCCAGTTTTCATCGCGATCGATCTTGGCCTGTGCATAGTCCATGATCCATTGCAACAGGTCGGGCCGCTCGTCGAGCAACCGGTTCAGGCGCAGCACCAGGTCGGCCTTTACCTTGCGGATATTCATCTCCAGCTTATATCCCGCATCGATACCCAGCTCAAAGGTAAACCCGCGAATCACCTTCTGGGTGAACCCGTCGATGGTGCTCACGGCAAACCGGCTATAGTCGTGCAAAATTTTGCGGTACGTCTCTGCCGCCCGTTGCTGCAAGGTGGCGGCACCCCACTGGGGGTAGGCGGCGAGCAGCATTTCGCGGTATCCACTGGCGTCGTCTTTCGTACCGCCGTCGCCCATGGCCAGTGCTTCCAGCACTTCCAGTATACGGCCTTTCATTTCGGCCGTAGCTTTGTTGGTGAAGGTGATGGCCAGTATCTCGCGGTACTTATGCTCACCGGCAAACAGAAGCGTCAGGTATTGCGCCGTGAGGCTGAAGGTCTTGCCAGACCCGGCGGATGCTTTGAGGATTTTTAATGGAGGAACGGCAGGCATAACGCAAGTTTTCAGGGGTGAAGGTAGGGAAATTTAGGCCTGAAAACCAATTGCTGTTGCTTAAATTTTAAAAATGGGTACCCGACTGTTTCCATATTGAAAGGAAGAAATTACAGACCTTTTATTCGATGACTTATCTATACAAACTGAATTTATCTTTTGCCCCTCGCTAAAATTGATTATACGGGATAGTTGTCTATAGACGGTGGTACCGAAACCAACGGATTAATCGATCATCGTCATAAACCGATCGATGCTAATGATATCTATTTTTGAAAATTCGACCTTTTTCAAGGTGTTGAAATGTGCGTCATTGGTCACGATATAGTCCGCACCGCCGACGATGGCGGCATCCACGTATTTATCACATACTCCGATCTTTTCAATGCTCGCTTATTGACACCATTCACCGGCCACTTGGACTAGTCCCAATTCAAAAAATATTCCTATCTTACCGCCAATCGATAAATGCCTATTTGAAAAGATGCCCGAAAAAGACCTGTTCCACCAATGGCGGGAGGCGGTTTCGTCAAGAACCAGCGCAAGGGATTCCTTTAACGGGATGCACTTGGCGGCGTTGCGCCAGGCCGTGCGGCGGAAGCTCGACCAGCAACTATCGCTCATCCAGTTCGAAACCCACGACTTCATCCTGTGCGAACTGAAAGGCCGTCCATCGGAGATGATGGCTTTTGCCCTGCCGGCCATGCAAACGGACGTACTTTGGCTCTGCCTGCAATTCCACGGCAAGCTGTCGTTTACCGATGGCCACGTAGGCCAGCCCGAAACGCTATTTTCATTTGCCCCTGGTGCAGACGATTACCCCCTTACGCTGGCGGCCGAAAAACAATGAACCCTGCTGCTGGGGGTATCGGGGTCCTCCCGCCGGCTGTTATTGGCCGAGCTGGCTCCGCTGCGGGAGCTGTTCGACGATCCGCAGAACGACTGGGCCGCCTACCCCATCACCGCTGCCCACAGGCGCCAGCTGGATGCCTTCTCCAAGTTAGCCTTCGGCCCCTTCACCACCCTGCACCACATCGGCCAATTGCTGGCCCACCTGTATACCGCCTACGTTTACCAACTGACGAAACCCCACGAGCCGGACGGGGAGGAAGCCCTCATCTTGTTGTACCACCGGGCCGTTGCCCATATCCAGCAGCATTACATGGACGAGGGCCTAAACCGGGAAACGGTCGCTACGGAATGTAACTGCTCCGTGAGGCAACTCACTCGGGCTTTTGAGGGCCGGTCGGTTACCTTCAATGCGGCCGTCCGCACGCTGCGCCTGCACAAAGCAAGGGAGCTGCTGCGCAAAAAGCCGGACCGATCGATAGAGGAAATTGCGACGAGTCTCCATTTTACCGATGCCAAACACCTCGCTAACCAATACCGAAAACAGTTCCACCGGTCGCCCCGCGAAGAGCGGAAGGCCATATCGCCGCGCAAGTAGCTTTTTCGGGTGCCACACACGGGCTGGTTTGTCCCGATAGCCACCGCATCCCTTTTTGTTTCTCCTGACCACGCTGGGTGCCTAACTATTGATGTTAGTTGACGCTTAAACCGTTTCGACTAGTTAATCGCATTGTATTATGCAAATGTTCAGTGTCATTTGTCATAACGGTATTCAAGGTCATCCAACGAAACCATATTGCCGCTTGGGTCTTTACTGTATATGATGGTCATGTTACGTTGTGTCAACACCGGCCGTCCACTAAACATACCGCGTGACCACGAACAGGAATACCGTTTGATGGCTTGCAAGATTTTTTCATCGGTTGGTGAAGGATTGTCTATCGCTTGAAGCTCGGCAAGCATGCTTGTGCGGGTCACGATAAACTGTACCCACAGAGAATCCGGATCTGTCGGGTTGCCGGCTTTTCCAGGTAATCCTAAAAGACCTGATAACTTTTCCAAGTATAATACGTCGCCTCCGTATGGTTCCGGCTTTAATTCCGTCAATTGGAACACATTATCGCCGTTCCGAACAAAATTCGCAATATAGCACGGGCAAGCGGTATCAATTTCCAACGGATTCTCAAAAAGTAGCTGAGCTTTATCACTAGTCCACCTGTTTGTTCGCACTCGCCCTCCTTTATCAATCAAATCACCTCGGCGATAGCCGTGGTCGGCTATGTGAACGACGAACTTCTCATGATGGGCAAATTGGACACTATCAATTGAGACGGCATGAATGCCGGAGGGTTTGATATGATATATCGAAAAATGATCTTGGATTATCCGGCCACCATCCTTCTTGCTTCCACTGTGCCAATGAACGATTACATCCTGCAAAGGCAAGTCCGTATATTTGTCAACGGCTTCCGCGAACGTGATACGGTCGGCAAAAAAGTCCTCATCGGTATCCACAAGCACGAAACCATGGTATCGCGTCCCGTCGACGACAGTATCTTTGGTGGATTTTTCAAGCGTGTTGTACGATTCCGGTATAGACCATCGAATATCATACGGACTCACCTGTATACCATTGATGAAATAAGCGGGGTCATCGGCATAGGGTTCAGCAAACACGGTCTGTTGTGGGGAATGAAAGAGCACCGCCCCGCTGTAGTCACGGCCTTGAAGCGTTGTGTCGTAGGGAAATACCCTATGCAGTGATGCCCCCACATAATGGGATAATGCCTCTTGTTCAATGACTTCTCCATCCAGCACAAAAACATAATTCTTGAATGCGGATCGTTCGGTTGGGAACAGCGCTGCGGTATCCGGCTTAACCGTACGCGTATGCTGGTCGTTGACTGGTGTGTTTCGAGTAAGAGGCTCTTCCTGCTGGTTGTCGGGCGTCCGTTGCTGGGAACACGCTTGCATACCGAACAAAGCCAAGAGAAAAAATAGCAAATTCCGAAGGCTTATTCTTGTCATAAATGGGCGTTGTTTATTGGCTACCACAATGATAGGAAAAAAATCCTGATTGACCCGGTCTGACTAAGTTCTTTTTTTGGGATGTGATGATGGAAAATCAGAAAAACATTTTTTTTATTCGATGTTTTACTTAACCTTGTCCCAACCAAAAAATTAAATTATGACAAATAAATTCATTGTTGTCCGGTAAACCCGGGATTTAGTTTTATTTGTCAGTC
>NZ_JAYKZZ010000031.1:0-3472 GCF_035818675.1 Parapedobacter flavus | reverse complement strand
CTATTTGATGTTATAGGTATATTCCTTCAATATCCGTCCCTGGCGGTCCTTCACGCGAAGCAGCCGGTTGAACTGGTCATACTCGTAATACGTGGTGTACCCTTTGTTGTCGGTGGACGCGGTCATGCCGCCCCGCTGATTGTATGTGTAGCTTTCCATCTGTGCCCCGAGCGGATAGAGCCTCACGTCGTCCAAGTACCCAGCGGGGATGATCTGCAGGTTGCCCGTCACATTGCGCAGGCGTATTTCACGCTGCTGCCAGCTTCCCTTGGTCTGTAAAACCGTGTTGCTCACAGTTACCGCCCCGGTATTGCGGATGGAGACCGTGCCCCCTTTCTCCCAGAACGTCAACACATAGGTGTTGGAGGCCACAAGCTGCTTGTCGTAGGTGGTGATGTAACCCGAAGTGCCCGTATTGTTCGTGCAGTACATGCCTACAGGTGCGCCTTGGTTACTGTAACGGGTAAGCACCTGCCCTCCCCCGCCCCGCCAGTCGCTGTCATTGGACTCCGTCTCAAAACTCGCATACGCTGATTCCAGGTAGCGTCCACCCGATATTTGAGCGATCGGGTGCTTCATGAACTGGCCGAAAATAGTGGACGTCACCCGGCCCGCGGCATCTGTCTGGCCAACCGGCTTGGTCTTGTTGTATGTCCGCATGGGCTGGAACTCATGGTCCGCCTGTTTCACTAATGCCGGGTCCATTGACAGCGTTTCACTACTTCCCGAGCGGGTGACTGAGAAGGGCACGTATCCTGATACGGCAATCGGCTGCAGGTTACCCAACTGGTGTGATGCCAGGGGTACCGACCGCCATTGGTACGAGGGGTAATAGTATTGCCGAGCCCCGGTATGGGTCAACACGGCGGCGCCAGTGATCTTTTCCGTACCGCCCTCCACCACGGTGCTAACCACCTCGATGGGCGTGGCGATATTATGGCTGTATACTAGGTAAGAGTACGGATATTGCTGCGCATTGTTATAACCGCTGCTGTAATTGGTCAGCACATCGAAAGCATAACGATATTTGGTCCGTACGGTCTGGCCTCGGCTGTCGGTCACTTGTTCCTGCTTCAGGAGTCTGTAATTAGCATCGTAGGTATAGTTCTTTGTAGTCACCACAGAACTGACACTACTCCCATCCTCATAAGCATACACCGACTCGCTGGTTTGCAAATAGGCATTCGTGTAATTCAGGTAGGCCGTTCCCTCTTCTATCCGCTGCCCATTACATAAATACCCATGCCGGGCCCGTAACGCACGGACCTGTTCAGCCGTCGGATTTATTTCTGAATATCCTAACAGTGTAAGCCTTACTGAAATATTTGCGGAATTAAGTCGGCGTTCGAGTTCAGGCATCGAACGTTGGTGTGCTTTGGATGTATACGGTTCAAGTATGATGTGGTTAACTTGGAGACGGTTAAGGGGCGCTAGGTCTCGCTGTGCGGCTATTCCATCAAAATTCTTATATTCATATATTGTATATGAACCATCATTCCGTTTCTCTACAACCTCAGTGTATCCAATATGGCTATTATGGTTATTGGAAACGGTAGGAACAACGGATTGGGAAGTAAAAAAAGCCAGGGAGTATGTCGCATTGTCGTCGAATGACTTCACCCGATAATCAGGGAAATAATACTGGGTTTTCCCACCCAGCACCCCACTAGATGGCAGAGTTGTAATGTCCGAGGTGCTGGTATACCCACTCACATAGAAGTATTCCTTTTCCACCTTACTGGAAGGGAATTCGGGATCGTAGCTGCTGATCTTCCTTATTCGCAATCCGCCGGCAAGGGTATTGGATGATAGTGTGACCGGTATATTCCATCTCAATGCAGGTACTTCCTTACGGTACAGGTGCGGTTCAAAAGTAAAATCCGTAACACCGCCCGTTGGATAAGTGATCTTACTGAGCGTACCCGCTTGTAAATACGTGGCGTTTGGTTGCCGGTAATTGTAATAAGCGGTATAATAGGAGCTGGTATTGCTAATAACGGCCTCAGTACCGTTATAAAACCCCCAATGGTCGCTCTTGTTAGCCAGATACGGGGGCAATGAAACCGAGGAATTGTATGTGAATGAATACGGGTCCATCAGGCCGCCATCAGCACCCTGCTCCCGGACTGAAAGCAGCGTAAGCCGCTGTGTGCTGCTTGCGCTATAGGTGAAATTGTACGCTTTTTTCAACTCCCCGTCGATTTCGATCCTGATCTGATCGAGTTTCTTCCATTGGAGCTTGTTCAGGTTGGTCGGATATGTATTGTTAAAATCATTATCTTCCAGAAAGGGTAGGAAACTGGATGTCGGCGGATTGGCCTGCCATAAAGAATAAATATAGGAATATGCGCTTTGCGGATAACGGAGTTCTGTCGATGTGGAGCGAACGAAATGGATTTCTTCGTTTTTGCAACTGATCATTGATAGATAGACGGGAGAGACCAGCATACCGCCGTATGATTGGTTGATCGAATAGAACTGGCCTCCGCAGATATTCTGGAACCCACCTGAAACGACTTTCTTGGTGCTAATCGGGTTATTTACGGCATTGAACATTTGGTTCACGAATGCATCACGTTCATATGTGAACGATATCTCGTCACCCAACTGATAGGTGATTTTGGTAAGATGCCAAGTGGTAGCAATCCAATGGTTATTGAACTGGTTGAAGAACTCCATGCTGTATTCTATCGAAGACGTGTTCCCGCCGAAGGTATACCGGACCCCATTTTCATCGATAATTGTGAATCCGGAAAAGGACTTATAATACCCCAGGTAAGTAAATGCTGATTCCGAAGGCGGTGAGAAAGGCACCGAAAGGAACGCCCCCCCGAATTCCACCTTGATCGGCCGATTGCTCCTGACCTTCCAGGTCCCGTCATGTGAAATAAAAAACGTACCCGAAATTCCATTTACGAAGAACGAGAACTCGTCGGGCTCTGTATCCTTGGTGGAATTCGCTTCACTCCTAGCAATGCTTTGCATATACGACGTCGTACTCCAATTGGATACATTGAGCACGCCATGGTTGTAGTAGAACCCATTATTGGCACCGTGTATAAGGTTTGCATTATTGTACTCATCAGGCATGTCGCGCACCACACGGGAAACCACACCACCCGCGAATAGATTCCAGCCCATGCCTACCCAACCTGGATGCATATCCGGTCTGAATCCTGAAGCATGGTATCCGAGCGAAATGGGAAGGCTAACGTCGCCTGATTCCACGGCATGAAGTGGTATACCGATAGCGGGGGTGCCGGTGTAGTGTGAAACCTGGTAACCTCCATATAACCCGAAGGCGGCCGCATTGGGACTCATAAGACTCTGGGGTGTTGAAGGGAGTTGTGAAAACACTTCACCGCCAAATGCACAAAAGCATAGATATAGTCCGATATACAGACCTTTTCTGATAGTAAGGAGTGACATTGTAAATAGAATATGGTGTCAGATCATATAATGAAAGTCGCGA